>JAJZCS010000152.1 GCA_021829055.1 Pseudomonadota bacterium | reverse complement strand
CGCCAGCGCACCACGCCGTGGTGGACGGCAGGGATCGGGCCAAAATTGATCTGTAGGGCCAGCCGCCCGGCGGTGCGCGTCGGCCCCCCAGCCGCGGTGTCGGAGAAGCCCCTCGTGAACCACAATCCACAAGAATTGGTATTACACCCAAAAACGCGATGTCGATCACTCCTCCATCCCCCAACTAAAAAGCCTGGGGAAAGCTCAAAACATGGGTCATGTGTGGAACGGCCCTGGATTCATTCAAGAGCGACGTGACAAGAATTTGGCGGCGACACGGCTGCTGGCCAAGATGGGTTCCGTGAATGGCACCCGAACAATTCTGCGGCATCGATGTGCCGTTGCCCCAGCTGGATTGTCGCCATTCGTCAGTTCGACCGATCGCCCTCTTATTCTCTCGCTCTTGCCTCCTCGGCGCACCAGCTCGTGGTTAGGCTGCTACTGCCTGCCGATAGACCTTACCACGTGCTATCATTGCCCTGATGATCCAGGCGACCTTGTTGGCCAGAGCGATTGCTGCGACCTTGCGAGGCCGGCGCTCCAGCAATTGTAATTCGCAGACTTGCTGCCTGGTTTGGCAAAGCGGATCACCGCCAAGGCACCCACCACCAGCAACTGGCGCAGCCGTTCGTTGCCTGCCTTACTGATCCAGAACAAACTGTGCTTGCCGCCGGTCGAATGCTCTCTGGGCATCAGCCCCAGCCAAGCAGCGAAGTGACGCCCACTCTCGAAATTTACCGGGTTTGCCGAGAGGGTCATGGTGATCGCGCTGGTCGGGCCAAGGCCAGGGATCGCGGCCAGGCGCTGGCTGACAGGGTTCGCCTTGTGCTGCTCAATGAGCTTCTCGCTCACGACTTTGATCTTCGTATCGAGATCCGCGATATGCTGCCCGATCTGGGCGAACATGCTCTGAGCCACTGCGGGAATGGCAGGATCATTTACCAAAACAGCAAGCCGAGCCGAGACATTGCCGCAGCCTTTGGCCACCACGATCCCGAATCCCGCAGAATGCGTTTATGGCCTGGGTTCGCTGACCACCCAGCATCTCACGGTGCTTCACGATGATCGTCACCGCCCCGTTCGTCGACCGTCTTCACCGGCACGGTCCGCATGCTCGGCTTGGACGCTGCTTCGCTGATGGCTTCCGCGTCATTGCGATCGTTCTTGCTACGCTTGACGAGGGGCTTCACATATTGCGGCGGGATCAGCCTCACCCGATGGACCACGGTGCCCAGCATCCGGCCCCAGTGATGGACACCGGCGCAGGCTTCCAGAGCGACTTCGGCCCACGGCAATTTGGCAAAGAAGGCTTCAACCTGCCCGCGCGCCGAAGCTCACGCCGGAGAACAGCGCAGTCCTGCTTATCAATGCCGTGCAGTGTGAAAATATGCTTCGATGTGTCAATCGATATGCGCTTATATTCCATGGAACGGCTCTTTCATGATGGTCTTTGAGCAACCTCATCCTGGCACACCCGATGCCCTGGGCCGTTCCACCCCAACACTTCTTAATGAAAATTCCCGCTACGCCAGGGTCAGTTTACGCAGCCCTTATTTCTCCCCCGCGCTCGACGACGGGTTTCCGCCCGTTAGGTTGAATCCCCTAAATTTCTAGCCCTCGCATAAACCGGCTATAGACTATTTATGAGAGATCAATCCGCTTCCCTTGGTACGTCGAGTCCTTGTTCGCATTGCGGCATGAGCGCGCAGATTCATGCTCGAATTACGCATGACGTTGCGTTCTGGCCGCTCCGCCAACGGCTATGGAATTTTGGCGCGTGCGCCGGTCTTTTTTTTATTGAGACGCCCTGCAATATTGTAATTAATAAGAACCTCGACGGGGATGAGCGTCTAATTGCAGCGCGATTGGTTGGCGAGTGGGCTGAATTGATCGATTCCGGTGTATCAGCTCCCTTGGCGGGATTAGCTGCGGCACGAGTAACTGCCCAGTTTACGATGGCTGAGCATATCGAGACAAGTGAACAGCTGGGGTGGCTCACCGCAATGGCAAGTGATGTGCCACCAACTTCCGACGTCCTTGAATTGGTCTGGGCCGCGTTGGCGCCGCATTGCTTTGAGGCGCCCTTGACGCTACCACCCGATGCAGCAGCACGTATCATTACACTTTGGCCCATTCTTGGTACGGCCGAAACAATCATGGAGACCGGTGGCGACATCCGCCTTTGGCGCGACCCTCAGACGGATCTAAACGGATACGGATGCAGTCACCGCCCCCGCCCGTGGGCCATCACGTTTGCGTCCTCAACCGCGTCATCCATCTCCGAGCGCGGGTATGAGGCATCCGACAAGGCGCGTCTGCGAGTAACGGGGGCGGCGCTCCTTGCCGGCGATTACACGCCGATTCACATCGAGGCAGGCTTCGTCCGGGATGCAATCGGGGAAGCTTTTGGAGTCCCGAGTGGTGGTGCAGTAGTTCTGGCTGCATCTGGAACCGACAGCGAACTGTTGGCTTTGGCGCTTAGCCACCTGCCAGACGCGACGACTCCGATCACCACAATACTCCTTGCGCCGGAGGAGACTGGCAGTGGCGTTCCAATGGCTGCGAGCGGGCGACATTTCGCTATTGATACCGCAAACGGGTGCGACGTGGCCCGTGCCAGTCCGATAGAAGGTTTTAGGGATGACACGATTCTTGTCTCGATCCCGCTGCGAACTGCCACAGGGAACATTCGGGCCCAGGAAGACATCCACGCAGACATTGTTGCAGCGGCAACGGAAGCAACTCGAGCTGGCCGGCGAATCATTTTTCATGCGCTAGATCTGTCAAAAACTGGCCTTTTGGCGCCATCGTTACAGCTACTGCGCGATTTGCGAAAACGGTTCGGCTCGTCGCTCGATATCGTGGTCGATGCCTGCCAGCTACGCGTGGCACCCGACCGAATCAAGGCATATCTCGAGTTGGGCTCCACGGTACAAATTACTGGATCAAAATTTCTAACAGGCCCTCCGTTTGCTGGGGCCGCATTGATTTCTTCGTCGGTTTCAAAACGGTTATTGTCAGGCCGGCTGCCGGCCGGATTGAATGCCTATTTCGGGCGCGCTGAGTGGCCTGCGAACGCAGTTGTTGCCAGCTCTTTGCCGCCTAGCGCCAATTACGGCCTATTGCTCCGTTGGCACGCGGCCCTGGCCGAATACCATGCGTTTGCAAGCACGACAGACATACAAAAGCGTGCGATCATCACCCGATTCACTATGGTGGTAGAAGAGGCCATCCGGGCATATTCCATATTCATGCTCCAGGACGTACCCGGGCCTGCCCGGGAAGGTGAAGGCTGGGATACATTGCGCACTATGTTCACCTTCGCTGTGCGGTCCCCTGCGGTCCCACAAACGTTTCTTGATCTCGACGCAATGCGCAAATTGTATCGTTGGCTGAATGCCGATTGCTCGATATTATTTGAAACGGCCGACGAACAGCAACTCGCCGCTAAAATATGCCATATCGGCCAGCCGGTTGCGTTACCAAACCAACGTGGCGAGATTATCGGTTGGTTACGAGTTTCGGCGGGAGCGCGACTTATCTCGGGCGAACCATCACACAGCTCACTTGCCGTTTCGCATAGGCTTGACCAGGAAATGACGGACCTCGCCACCGTTTTTAAAAAGATTCTTCTCCTGCACAAGAATTGGACGCACGTTGATGCCGTTGACCCATCTCCACGCTATCGTTAAGGCCATTCTAACAAAAACACCTCAAGACGGACGAAATTCCATCTTAATGACATTAACATCTAAGTATCTCAGAGACCCTTCTAATGCCACACAGGCGTCGTGCAGCACCATTGTGGAAACGGCCTCAACTATCTCTGCCAAACCTTGCATCTCCGCTTTTATTTCTAACCCAACAGACAGACAACAACTCTCCGCGAGAGTGGAAACACCTGACGCCAAAGGGAAGAGGTCGTTGTTTTGGTCTCCAGAAAACAACGCACAAAGATATCAGTAATGCATGGTGGCCGCCACACCAGCTACACAAGTTGAAATTCATCAAAGCCAAGTTGGCCGAAGCCACGCAGTCCATCCTGACTTCCTCGCGCGCTTCAGAAGTTCATTACCAATCGACAAAATTACAGCAAAATACTTCATGAAAAACCATGAAAAAAATACTGCTATACCTATAAGGTCATACTCGTATCCGCGCAGTCTATTCCAAGGCTGCGTCGAATTTTCAACTCTTTGCCCTAAATCTTCTAAAAGAAAGTCCTTGCGAACGAACCCATAAATCCTGGCCGAGCTCTCATAGGCACGTCTCCAACAAGGAAGCGCAGGGCCGGGAGCAACGTTACGATATAATGAGCATTTTTTTCATTGGTGGATGGCGATCCTCATCGGCGTGAACTGACTGATCGGCGAAGGCCGCCACTTAGGGCGCACGCCTAAGCTAAAGGCCACGGTCTCGTCGACCCATATTGCAATAGGGCTGAGTATCACAATTAATGCTGCTCATCCGATTGATGTGGCGATCGGGTCCTGGTCGGAAGATGCCTGTTGAATCTGGACTATTTAACCAGATTGGTAGAGCGGTTCATGCGACGCTTTATCTTCTCGTTGGAGCAACAGTCTGCACAGGCGTCGCTCGCGCATTGGTGCATGAGTCTCCCATCTCTGGGCGGACAATTTCTCAAAACTACGTTTTGGTGCTCCATGCACCACTTAAACCAGCCGCACGGCTTCACGGAACTGCAGCCGCATCGCTTATAATCCTAGCAGGTATGCACGCCGTCGCAGCGCTCGCTCATCATATGATCTTACGTGATACTATCTTGATTCGGATGCCTCCGGTCATTCGAACACGGCTGCGGCCATCTACCCAATTTGCTCCTGCCCTCGCAGTTAGAGATTGGATGCAGCGACGTAGACGCCTCCTTTTTAAGAAAAGTATATGCCATATCGTAGCTTTTGCCGTTTGAATCACTTATGCCGATGGAGCGTCTAGGCCCTACTAGGGCGTATCGGTCCAATGTTTAACACCACGCAACCGACAATAACGACAAAAACCTATACTCATCCCATTCGCGGCACCGTGGCCTGGATAAGCAGATCACTTGGCTAAACGGATTCGTAAAACATGGCAGTACAGCGCCCATTTCCATACCGAACCATGTATTAATGTGGACACCTTTATCACAGCTTCTAATTTAACGTTCTTAAGCCGAAAAAAGGATCAAACAGAAAAAGTTCGTTTGCACTGCCGTTTTTGCTTTAATCTCGCCTAGATCAGGGGCAATGGGTTGGATGGTGACTTACACGACTAGAACGCTCTTAGTGTCCGTCCTGAAACAACTTGAATCTATTGAGTCACTTGTGATTCGATGCTTCTGGTCCGATTCGCAGGAGCAGTCAGATGTGGACGAACGAAAATCGCGTTTCTTATGAACGCCGTGATTTGCGGTATCCGAGTGATCTGACGGATGCTGAATGGGCGCTGGTTGCGCCCTTGATCCGGCCGGCCAAGCGTGGCGGCAACAAGCGGACGGTGGATATCCGTGAGGTTGTAAACGGT
>JAJZCS010000151.1 GCA_021829055.1 Pseudomonadota bacterium | reverse complement strand
CAATCAAACTCGCCGCGAAACATCATCTGCCAGATCAAATTGCCTGGTAAATGGAGGTGCCCAGGTGACTAGGTTGAATGGGCTCAACCTCAAACAGATGTCCGATGTGACCAGACGCACGGTGCACACCCCCTGCGTGAAACGCACTTCCGCGAAGCAGGAACGGAACAGCAAGGTCGTTGCGTAGCTTTAAGAGGCCATGCAAAGATTTGCGTAGATTTCGGAGAGCTGTGTCCGTATTTCTGAAGTGATCCCTAAATTTTCTGCAATACGCTTACACCTGGAAGGGTTTTTCCTTCCATCCACTCAAGGAAAGCGCCGCCAGCCGTCGAGACGTAGGTCAGCCGATCTATGGCGCCCGATTCGTGCAAAGCGGCGACCGTATCCCCGCCGCCAGCAACCGATATCATGCCGCTTTCGGTGGCTGCGGCAACAGCTTCGGCGAGCCTTATCGTTGCTGTATTGAACGGAGGCGTTTCGAAGGCACCAACCGGACCATTCCAAATTACGGTTTTTTGCTCGCGCAACACGGCGATGATAGCCTCGGTGGTGGCCGGGCCAAGGTCCAACGCCATGGTGTCGGAGGGAATCTCATGAACAGGAACGATTTGCGTTGGGACGTTTGGCGCAAGAACGCGGCTCACAACGAGGTCAATCGGTAGTAGGATGCGGCAACCCTGTTTGCCTGCCGAGATGACGATGCGACGTGCCGTTTCGTGCAGACCAGGCTCCTCCAGCGATTTTCCGACGTCAATGCCTTGGGCGCCTAGGAATGTATTAGCCATTGCGCCTCCGATCACGAGCAAATCAACTTTCGTGATCAGATTGGTCAGGAGATCCAGCTTTGTTGAGACTTTGGATCCGCCCACGATGGCCGCGACGGGACGACGCGGGGAGCCAAGGGCGGCATTTAAAGCGTTCAACTCGGCCTCCATCAGCCGTCCGGCATAGGCGGGAAGCAGATGTCCAACGGCCTCGGTGCTGGCATGGGCACGGTGGGCCACAGAGAACGCGTCGTTAACGTAGAGGTCCCCCAGTTTGGCCAGAGCTGACGCGAACTTCGGATCGTTAGCTTCTTCACCTGGGTGGAAGCGCGTATTTTCCAGGACTACAACGTCTCCATCCCCTAAGGCGGCCACAGCGCTTTCCGCCTGGGGACCGATGCAATCAGAGGCAAAGCCAACAGGCTGCCGCAGAATCGTGGCGAGTGCTTCGGCGATTGGCCGGAGCGACATGTCTGGAGCTGGCTTGCCGCCTGGGCGGCCGAAATGGGAAAGGACGACGACGCGCGCTCCTTTACGTGTGAGCTCAGTGATTGAGGGCGAGAGGCGTTCTAAGCGGGTCAGATCGGTAACTCGCCCACCATGCACAGGCACGTTGAGGTCAGCACGCAAAAGCACACGCCGCCCGGCTACGGCGACGTCATCGAGCGTTTGATATTCAGCGAGCATTAAAGGGCGCCAAATAGCGCCACAGTATCGCACATCCGATTAGAAAAGCCCCATTCATTGTCATACCACCCCATTACTCTAGCGAATGAATGATCAACGACGGTAGTTTGAGGCGCATCGAAACTGCAGGAATAAGGTACGTGATTGAAGTCTACACTAACGAGGGCATCGGTCGAATAGCCAAGAATGCCTTTTAGCCGGCCTTTGCTAGCCGCCAGCATTGCGGCATTGATCTCCTCTTTTGTTGCGGCGCGCTTGAGATCCACGTCGAGCGACACAAGAGAAACGTTCGGCGTGGGTACGCGGATAGCCGTTCCGTCGAGCTTGCCCTTCAGTTCAGGCAGGACGAGACCAAGAGCGCGGGCGGCGCCGGTTGTGGTCGGAATGATCGACAGCGCTGCAGCACGTGCCCGATGGCGATCCTTATGCAATGTATCGACAATTCTTTGGTCGCCCGTGTAGGAATGGATTGTCACCATGTAGCCGCGGTCTATGCCAAACGTCTCGTGCAGTACCATGGCCATTGGAGCTAGGCAATTCGTGGTGCAGGAGGCGTTGGAGATAATTGTCATATCAGGGGACAGCGTGTGATGGTTGACCCCGTAGACCACCGTAGCGTCAACCCCATCAGCAGGCGCTGAAATAAGAACCTTGCGAGCGCCAGCGTCGAGAAGTTTCGCTGCAGCTTCGCGTTTCGTGAACAAGCCCGTGCACTCCGTCACGACATCAACGCTGTCGAGCGGAACTTTTGCCGGATCACGTTCAGCAGTCACAAGAATGGGCGGATAGATTCGCCCATTATAGGTAATCACCAGGCAGTTTTCTTCGACGGTGACCTGACCCGGGAAGCGCCCATGAACAGAATCGTAGCGGAACAGATGTGCATTGTCTTCGACACTGCCTAAATCGTTGATCAACACACAGTTAAGATCCGAGCGCTCGCTCTCGATCAGTGCCCGGAGAAGTAAGCGACCGATGCGACCAAACCCATTGATCGCAATCTTTATAGCCATTTTCGAACTCCCTTATCTTGAGATGCACGCTTCGCGCGTCTCATCGATCAGATTTTGGATTTTACCGCGGCGACAACTGAGTCAGCAGTAATACCAAAATACTCGTACAGCTTTTGGTATGGAGCGCTGGCGCCAAAGCTATGCATACCGATAAAAATACCGCTTTCGCCTAGAATGCGCTCCCAGCCTAAACTGACCGCAGCTTCAATGCCAATACGCGGTGCGGCTCCCAACACGGCCGCACGATAACCGGAATCCTGACGTGTGAACAATTCAAAACTTGGCACGGACACGACGGCAACGGAAATACCTTGCCGCCCCAGCACATCTCGGGCGTCCATTGCGATAGCGACTTCGGAACCGGTCGCAACTAGCGTCGCACGGCGAGAACCTTCAGCTTCGGCCACGACGTAGGCACCCTTAGCGCAGAGATTTTGTGTCATGCCAGTGGCTCGCGGCAGGCTTGGCATTGGCTGCCGGCTCAAGATCAGCAGCGAAGGACCATCCTTGTGGTGGAGCGCAATGTCCCAGCACTCTGCTGTCTCCAATGCATCTCCCGGACGAAGCACAAGCGCATTGGGCATGGCGCGAAACGCAGCAAGGTGCTCGACCGGCTGATGTGTCGGTCCATCTTCACCGAGGCCAATTGAATCATGGGTAAATACGAAAATCGGCCGCGCTTTCATCAATGCAGCAAGGCGGATTGCGGGTCGACAGTAATCAGAAAAGATGAAGAAGGTCCCGCCGTAAGGAATGAGTCCGCCGTGCAGAGCGATGCCGCTCAGGCAAGCGGCCATGCCGTGTTCCCGCACCCCGAAATGCACATAACGGCCAAAATAGTCTCCTGGTACCGCGGTTCCCATCGATTTGACGAACGTGTTGTTTGATGGGGTCAGATCAGCCGAACCACCGACCATTTCGGGGATCAATGGCACAATGGCATCTAGCGCGAGTTGGCTCGCTTGGCGGGTTGCAATATTAGGTTTTTCGGCAACCAACCGGCGTCGCAACTCAGTAAAGGCTACAGTGTATGCGTCGGGGAGGTCTCCCGCAATGACGCGGTCAAATTCGGGCTTCATTTTATTTATGGCGTGACGCTTGATCCAAGCTCGGCGTGTTGCTTCACCGCGGGAACCGGCAGCCCTCCAGTGTTTCATGATGTCATCTGGTATTACGAAAGGCGGGGCAGTCCAGCCGAGCAATGTTTTGGCTGCTGCAGCTTCGGCAGCCCCCAGCGGCGTACCATGTGTACTTGAAGTGCCTGCCTTATGGGGGGCGCCGAAGCCGATGATGGTGCGGCACGCGATGAGTGTCGGCCTTCGGCTTCGTGCAGCAAATTGGATGGCCTCGGCGATTTGGGTCGAATCATGGCCGTCCACCCGCCGTGTGGCCCAGCCGTATGCAGCGAAACGCTTAACCACATCCTCGGTCATCGCAATCGATGTGCTGCCGTCAATCGAAACAGAGTTGTCGTCATATAAAACCGTAAGTTTGTTGAGACGCATGTGTCCGGCTATGGCGCACGCTTCGTGACTAATACCTTCCATCATGTCGCCGTCCGAGGCGATTACCCATGTGCGATGATCAACCAGTGATTTGCCGAAGCGAGCGGCCATCATGCGCTCAGCAAGCGCGAAGCCAACAGCAGTGGAAATACCCTGTCCGAGTGGGCCCGTCGTCATTTCGATGGCCGGATGTGCACCGCGTTCAGGGTGGCCAGCCGTGACCGAATGCAGTTGACGGAACTTCTCGAGGTTCGCCATACTCATTCCATCGTACCCGGTAAGGTGGAGTAGTGCGTACAGCAATATCGAGCCATGCCCCGCCGACAAAATGAAGCGATCGCGGTCAGGCCAATATGGATCGGCCGCATCAAATTTCAGAAATCTGGTCCAGAGAACGGTGGCTACGTCAGCCATGCCCATCGGCATGCCAGGATGACCGCTTCCGGCTTTTTCGACAGCGTCTATTGCAAGCGCGCGAATCGCATTCGCCATTCGTCTTTCTGCGCTCAGGGGCTTTTCCAGAATGTCCTTCTGGCGCTCCAAAGCCGCGAAATTACTCATCTGGTTCGCGTGACTCGCCATGTCGATTTCTCCTCAATCTGTAGTGGTCTTACGGTGGTGCGGTGGGCAGGGCAAGATTACACGTCAAGATACCATGATAGAGAAAATATTTTCTTGACGTACATGCAATAACATTGTGCACGATGCCGCACGATTCATCTCCTGCTAGGTACGTACGCAAAACTGATTGAACACACTTTCGTGTCATCCGCTTCTTGAAAAATCAAGACCGAGTCACGATCGTTGGCCCGTGTTGTACCTCTCCGTTGAGGTAACGGCCTTCATTTAATTAATTGCGCAGTTTCCGCCTATAAGGAAACGACGATTCGCGGTGGTCGTCTTGCGGGCACTTGGCGGTCCGCCATTTAATGCTGCAACCCCGGCGACCACGTGCCGAAATACCGGATTGGCCCACCAGTCGGTGCGCATTAGCCTTCTACGTTCGGGCCATACAAGGAGCAACCAAGGATCAGGATGAATAAATTTGCAGATGATGCTAATGGGCCGGCCAGCGACACACCCTCGGCGCCATCAAAGCCCTCGAGTAACGTTGGTTGCCACATGGTCCGTCAGCACTGACGGTAGTGGTGCCGCCGCGGGACGCTGATTGGCCAAACGACAGCACGACGCTTTTTTTGTTTTGCTGAAGAATTGAACATACATTGATTTTGGAAGCCCGCGTTGAAGGGCGTTTTTCTGTCGATTTAGGAGCTTGTGCTGCACCAGTCCGGGCTAACGGCGTTGATGTAGAATTTTTAACAGTTGAGGCAGCGTTACCGTATTAAGAACGTCAGTTGGCTCCAGCCAACCGCGTCTAGACCCTTTTTTCTGATCTGAATTGTTTTGGGATTCCGGCGCGGCTGGAAATCTGTTCAAGCTTTATGCTGGGTTGGAGGCCAGCATGAGATGGGTTGGCATTATTCGAATGATCTGAGGGAGTGCATGGCAGCGGCGGTGTTGTCTGGGCGCTCGTGCCGTGAGGTCGCGGCGCTGTTTTC
>JAJZCS010000150.1 GCA_021829055.1 Pseudomonadota bacterium | reverse complement strand
TGGCGAGATGGCGTTACCTGATTTCTGACTCTTTCGCCTAGTGCCGGTGCATGCACATGGTCGCTGCCGGCCGAGGCTAACATTGCTTCAAGACGGTCAAGCCGCTGATAAATGTGCTCACGATGCAAAAACCCAATCAGGGCCGATGTCGCCGGCCCGTCTCTCTCACTGAGGGCGCGAAACATCGAACCACGCACGACCCGATCGATCGTGCGCCGCAATGTCGGTTGGAAAGATTTCATATTGGTCCCCTTCAGAGTAGCCGACCCCTCAGCAGAGGCGGCCGACCTGTGGCCAAACGTACCGACGCAACGTTGCACCGTGCACAGATCCCAGAGCATCATCGACCGCTTGCCGAAATCACTCTATGCTTCGGTCCGGAAAACTCTCCGCCAGGCACGGGAACTCGATGACAGCGACACGGCCGAGAAACTACGCCGCAACCTCGCCCGCCGCCTCGAAGGGATTGATGAGATTATCCGCACCGTCACCCGCCTCGGCCTGCCTCCGGCGCTGCGCCGCTTGCTCGCCCGCACCAACATCATCGAAAACATGATGGGCAGCATCAGGCAGACCTGCCGGAACATGAAGCGCCGGCGCAACGTCAGCCATGGCCCTGCGCTGAACCGCCGCGGGCATGATCGAAGCCGCCAAAGGCTTCCGAAAGCTGAAGGCTCATGAACAACTGCCAGCACTCCGCGCTGCCCTGGTTGCGCACAACGCCAGCCCCCTTCTCAATGTCGAGCTTACTCAACCCGGAAAGGCCGCATAGTCAGAAATCAGGTAACGCCATCTCGCCAAGGTTCAACATCAGCCCGAACATCCCCCAAACATTGCCCCGCAATCACGCCGCGGTTTTCATGGAATGGATACGATGATTGTGAGCGGCTACAAATAGTAGTCGATGGTGCGCTTCAGCCCCTCCCGCAAAGACACCTTAGGCGAGAACCCTGTTAAAGAGCGCAACTTTGTGATTGAGGGCACCCGACGACGAACTGAACCTTTAGGTGAAGGATGCAATGCAATGTCACCTTTCATTCCACAAATGTCTAGCATGAGCTCCGCAAGCCTGAGGATCGATATTTCTTCGTCAGATCCTACGTTCACCACTTGTCCGGCGGCGTTATCGGCCTTCGCTAGCGCAATTGTGGCAGCGACAGAATCAGAGACGTAAAGAAAGGAGCGTGTGTCCTCGTAGCCATAAAGCGCCAATTCACCGCGTTTCGCGCGCATTAGGAAATCCGGCACCACATGCCGATCTCCCATACGTGGGCCATAGGCATTATGATAGCGTATAATGGTAAAATCCTTGCCATAGTGGCGCGCGGCCTGGGCCGTCAGTACCTCGCCATGCATCTTAGACGCAGCATATGACCAGCGAGGATTGCTTATATCGTCGATAGAGAGAGGAACATCTTCGCCAGTAGGAATCTCCCATCCGAAACGTGTTACCGTAGACGCGTACGACTCACTGGTGCCAGCGTAAAGAAACCGCCTTAATGCAGAAGAAGACCCAAATCTTTCGAGCAGCCAGAATGTCGGAAGGGTACTGCATCTTAGAACATCAAGTGGTCGTTCATAAAAATTCTGTGTGCCATTTAGTGCGGCGAGATGAAAAATTATCTCACAATCATCTGGCAAAGAAAAAACTGCGGTACGATCGCACAAGTCCACGTCCAGCCGAGTTACGTTGTGACGTCGACACAATTCATCGTAAAGCTGATCGCACTCCCCACGTACAAAATTATCGACACATAGCACTTCAGAGGTCGCCTCTCTGCTCAGTGTATCTGCGAGGTGGTAGCCAAGGAAACCTGCCGCTCCAGTCACGAGATATTTAGTCATTTGGGAGCACCTCCATCGGCACGCAGACGATCAAACAAGTTGCACCACTGGTCATCAATCACTTGGCGATCATACTTCGCCAAAATTCGTTGCCCTCGCCGGCACAGATCCATGCGCAGATGCTCGCTGTCATCTGCATAAATCATACGGGCAATCTGATCGGCAATATCATCGATATTATAAGGGTTGGCGTAGGTAGCGGCATCTTCCAATACCCATCGGTGTACAGGGATGTCTGAAACTACCGATGGGGTTCCCTGAACCATGGCCTCCACTGGTGGAAATCCGTACCCCTCGTCAAAAGAAGGAAACACAAGACACTCTGCTTGCCTATATAGAACCTGGAGCTCGTCCAAGGGCACGCCAACCAAGTGTAAAAGCTGACCAGAAGCCACTCTCGGTTTCATCGCGGCGAATGTTTCTTCAAATCGCCAGCCCGGAGATCCGACTATAATAAGCTTGAGACTGGAATCGCATGTCGCTAGCACGCGCTCCCAAGCACGAATAAGGCCGACAAAATTTTTGCGGGGTTCAAGCGTTGAGACGGCGAGAATAAACTTTGGGAATTCCTGTTCTGCGGCGAGAATACGAACTTTACCTTCAACGCTGTCAATCGTTTTGCCATTTGCGGCATTCCCGAGGGTGACAAACGATATACGGTTCTGAACTATCTCGACTACTGGTATTTTCCGCCCAATCTGCTTGTTGGCTTGCTCAATCCGGTATGGGATAGCTGCAGATCGCTTTTCAAGCGCGGGGTATAAACGCACCAGATCTTCACGCACGGGTTCTGAGTTGCATACAAAAAATGAGTCTTTTGCGCAATAGCGTAAAGCTTTGAGATGGAGTCGCGTAAAAGACGGTTCGACAGTATCTGGCTGCGTGATCGGGATGGCATCATGATATCGAATGATCTTCTTTGTGTTCGGCGATACCTGGATCCGACGCGAATCGTGGAAAATCGCAAAATCATATCCATCTGTCTTCAATTTAAATGGCCCTAGGGCGCCAAAAATAGTGGTCCTATCCAGGATATGGAGCAAAGAAAAGTCTCCGGTAACAAACATCCCTTCCCGGATCAGATAATGTTCTTCTTCAGTTAATGTCTTTGAGAACAACTGCCGCCAGACCGCATCGCCGAGCATGTCGACTGGCACGTTCCACATGATTGAGCGGTTTCGCATCAGGTGGCGCAAGTAAAACAGCAATTTTAACCAATGCGATGGGCCGCCACGTAGTCTTAACGAAATCCCGTCTTTCACGAGAATATTCCCAAGGATCAAACTGGACGATCCAATCCTATCCACCTCACGGGAATCGCTTTTCCGCAGCACCGATGGGGTTGCTCGCCCCCATTCGAAGAAGATCCCGGTCACATCAATTTTCCTGGACTGGGCGAACGTCGAGTACATGAGGCGATTGTCTTGGGGTATGCCGGAGTACCCTAGGGCGCCAAACGAGACGTCCAGCAAAATTTTATGATTCATAGGTTAGCCCAATGCCGATTTTATTGCCTTGGCTTCTGAGCGGTCGCCGATGCCGCCCTTTGTCGCGGACAGCGCCGTGGGCCAATAGCCCAAGCCCGTCAGCCACACATTTTCGGGGAGTCCCGCAGAATTGCGATTCTGTGCCCAGAAATCATAGACTATGGCCGGGCGTGCCATGACTGTTCCCAAGCCCTGAAGAGGTAAGTTTGCAAGATCAGGGTGGTTGTTATGCAAGAATACAGCAGACGCCCCCGCAAACGCCTGTTCAATCGATTCAACGGGCTGCATACCGGTCAAGGCAATTGCGCTCGCCTCTGCTACAGGATCGTACCCTACAATAGACGCGCCCGGAAAATTTCGGTGGATGGCTTGCAGCAGATCAAACACGGTTGACCCGCGAAGATCATCCGTGGCAGGTCGCCCCTTGAAGGCAAGACCGAGTATTCCGATCCTGACGAAGCGCTCTGTACTACCGAGCATCGCGAGCGCATTACGCACGGCGCTTACCGCGGAACCGATGAGAGCCTCATTCGTTTCGCGACCAACGAGCGCGAGTTGCGGTTTGAGACCATGGGTCTCTAGCCCCTCGGCAAGGATGTAAGGATCCTTGGTCAAGCATGGGCCGCCCACAGGTCCGGGCAGTGCTAAATTGCTTCGCGGATAACGATAGTTGCATGCGGCGATGACATCATGGGCTTTCAGGCCAAACACATCACAAATCGCAGCAACTTCGTTCGCGAATGCGAAGCGAAGATCACGTTCGGTGTTGTTAATCAGTTTGACAAGCTCGGCGGCCTCGACGCTCTCGACAGTAATCACCTCCGACGCTATTCGAGAAAAGAATGCAAAGGCCAGATCACGCGACTCTACATTGAGCCCGCCGACGATTTGCGGTAGTTCCCGTAGCTCTAGCAGTGCTTGGCCCTCGATCGTCCGTTCCGGACAAAAGGCAAGGTGGTATGGCAGGCCAGATTGGTCAAGGATTACCTTGGCAATGTCACGGGTAACGCCGACTCTCACTGTCGAGCGTAGAATTACAAGATCTTTTGGTTGCAGGAGATCCCGAATATCCTGCATAACCGAAATGATTGATTCTGTCTGTGTTCGTTTATCGGGCCCGATTGGCGTACCTACTGTAATAATGTATGTAGAGCAACGATCTTGCGGCAACAATTTACGCCGAACAGTTATTTTACCGGAGGCCACATGGCGGGAAAGCCGCTCATTGATACCAACCTCAAAGAAGTGAGCCTTGCCATGCTTGATCGTTTCCAGGACATCATTTTGGATTTCTAGACCGACCACTCGATAACCAGCATCGGCTGCCGCGACAGCAAGCGTGAGCCCAACATAACCAAGGCCAAATATAGCTACCGCCTCACCTTGCGTCGGGGCGGCTGAACGAGTGTTGACCGTCAAAACAAACTCCCTTTGGGTTAAATCAGACGAGACTTGAGCGGTTGTCTTGACCCGCATACCCGTCTGCCGGGCGAGCTACGTTCGCCCAGATATGGGGCCGTACATTCTCCCGTACTAGCGCAAGATGTACGCTGAAAGCATTGATCCAGGGGCTATATTTAGTGGGTTGATTGTGCACTCTAGAAATGATCCCGCCTGGAAATTTTTAACAGACGCCGAGACATCCCCGACATCCCTCTCATCAACCAATTTCTAGTATAGTTCCAGACCAAAATCAAAACGGCGGCTTGGGTTACCCACCGGAACGGCATACCCGCCGTAGATGAAAGCGGCTCTGACCCCGGGTCTGGGTCACGCCGCCAGAGGATTTTCTGTTTAGAGATCTCGGCAAGGCGTTTCCGCATGGCTTGGCCGACAGCCGCGTAACTGTGCTCTGTTTTGATAAAGTGCTCGCCCTCCGCAGCGCGATGTAAGGCATCTTCGGGTCTTTCGAAGACCCGCCGCATGATCAGCGCCGCTTCGGATATAACCGGTTCGGCCCAGACCTGGCCCGACGACCAGGCATATTCGTGCGGCTGGACGGCTCGAATAGTATAGGGAACAGGAAAACCCGTCTGCTCGTTAAGGAAGCATCTGTTTCCCGAAAAGTCGGTTCCTATCACAATTTTGCCCATCATCATGGCCTCAGCCATGCCTGCGCCAAACCCTTCGGATCGGTGTAACGAAACATAAGCGTCCGAAGCTCGGATAAGGCTCAACATTTCGTCGCGCTCGAGAGTGCGGTGAATACGGATGATACGCTGATCAGCCGTCATGGCCGCCTGA
>JAJZCS010000149.1 GCA_021829055.1 Pseudomonadota bacterium | reverse complement strand
CGGTTGCTGCCACCGAAGCGTGGATCGCCGCGGCCGGCCTCGTGAATGGGCCGCTGTTTCGCCGCGTCGACCGCTGGGGACGTATCGCGGACGAACCCTTGCACCCGAACAGCCTCATCCCTCTGCTGCGGCGTCTGTTGGCCCACGCCGGACTGCCGACGCCCGACGATTACAGTAGCCATTCGTTGCGTCGTGGCTTTGCCGGCTGGGCCAGCGCCAATGGATGGGACGTTCGAGCGCTGATGGAATACGTCGGTTGGAAAGACGTGCATTCGGCCATGCGTTACATCGATGGAGGCGATCCGTTCGCGCGCGCAAGGATCGAATCAGGCCTCGCGGCGAGCGGTCTGCAGCCGTCACTTCCCCCAGTTCCTAGCCACCACCCATCCGTGTGACCGTAACGGTTCAGGCGGCCAGCGTTTCCTCGATTTCCAATCGCGTGTTCATGTCCAAATCGAACCGCCCATACGGGTTGATATGCAGGTAGAACAGTGGTGTCAGGCCTCGCCGATCCTCGGGGGTCAGGCGTCGTCGCCATGATCGCTCGGCCAGTACCCGCTGGATCATCAGGGTGTTGACGTAGACCAGACTCAGCTGCAACAGATGGAGCGCCAGCACGGAGATCTCCTGATCCTCCAGGCGATTGGTGGCGACTTCGCCGCTCTTGCCATAGAAGATGAAGCCATTGGCGCTGTTCCAGTTTTCCACGACGTTCAGACCTTCGTGGATCTCTCGCCGCAACGCCTCCGAATGCAGGTACTGGCAGAGGAAGATCGTTTTGACCGCGCGCCCCAGCTCCGCCAGGGCTGCGTAGGTTGGGTGTTGGGCGTTGGTGCGCGTGAACCGGCGCAGGATGGATTCGGAGTCGGCCGTGCCCACTCGCAACGCGGTGGCGTACTTCACCATCTCGTCGTACTGTTGCGCGATCAGATCCCAGTTGATCGGGCGCGTTAGGATCGGCTGCAGCGCAGTGTATTGGGCGGCGCTGCCGGCTTCGGGAACATACAGTTTCTGCTTGTTGATCGACTTCAGCCGGGGAAGCAGCTTGAATCCGAGCAGGTAGCTGAAAGCGAAGGCCACCTCGCTCTGGCCATGGGTATCGACGTAGTTCTTCTCGACCGTCATGTCGGTGCAGTGCCGCAGGACGCCCTCCATCATGGCGGCCACCTCCGACGACGAGCACCGCTTGAGCTGCGAATGAATGCACACCGACTTCTTCTCGACGTGCCAGTAGATCATCACGCCACGCCCGCCGTAACGGATGTGCCATTCCGTCATGAGATTCTGATCCCATGCGCCGAACTTCTTGGAATCGGAGGCGCACGCAGTGGTGCCTTCGCCCCAGAGGTCGACTTGGCGTACGGCAAAGATTGCGTTGACGACACGGACAATGGCGTTACGCATGGACGCCTTCTCAATGAAACGGCGCCGTGTGTACAGCAACTCCTTGTAGGTGATCTGGGTGTCGCCGGCGAGCACGCGTTTCAACCCAGCATTTGTACCCAAGCCATACAGGCATAGCAGCAAGCGTCGTTGCAGTTCGGCACGATCCAACGTCTCGCGGGATGCCGCCGTCTGAAAGGCTTCCGTGAAGCCAATGCGAATCTCGGTTTCCTTGAGGATGTCGAGCAGGCCTGTCGATGCCCATCGTGCTGCAACCTCCTCCTTGAGCGCGGTCAGGTTGACCGGCTCGAGTTGCGCATCCAGGGGCGTAACACTCAGGCGATGGGGGCCACGCTGCAGGATGCGAACCTTTTCATTGCCAGGCATGCCGTCGTTGAGCAGGGATAAACCTTCGGTCATCGCCCGTTTGATGGAGTCCACCAGCGGTGCCGCATCCGTAGTGAGTTTCAGTGCGGCGTAGTAGGCGTCGCGGTTTTCCCGGAAATCGCTCGGCAGATCCTCGTCAGGGTTCCTGAAACGGTCGGCACCGTCCACCCAGATCTCTTTGCTGCGCAGCGCTTCACGCAATGATTGCAGTACGCAGATCTCGTAGTTGATGCGGTTGACACGAGATTCACCGGCCGTGTCCTTTTCGATGACGATCTCCATCCACTTCGGCCGGATCACGCCTTCGATCGGAAGGAAATCGTCCGCCTTGAAATATTGGAAGCGCTGACCGCGCGAGGACTGCAACAACTTCAATGCCGCCATGATCGGACGGTACGCGTCGTTATTGCAGCGAAACGGCAGCGCATCGAGCAGGAGCGGCAGCATCCGGCGATAGTGGTTGCTGTACGAGGCGCGCATGACGGTGTGCACGACTGTCTTGAACATCGGGCCGCTCGACTTGAATTCCTTGACCAGGTCGCGCAAGGTTTGCTCGCCGACCACGGGGTAGAGCACCTCCTGTACGACACCTTGGGGATGATCAACCGCCGCTTCGGCCAGCTTGAACAGGACGGCGTTCTTGCTGCGCACGCGGCGGAAATCCTCGAACATCTGCTTCTCGACGCGCTGTTCCGCCGTGGCACTGATGCGATGGACCGTATGAATCAACAACTCGACCAGCCCGTCGAGGATTTCGCGCCGGCGTTGCCAACAGAAGATGGCCAGCAGGGCATGCCGTGTGCCATCCACACGCTTACGCAATTCGTTCGGTGGCTCCGTGGCGACACGTCGGCGATACTGATCTACAAGACGGGGAGCAACGCCTGCCAGGAGATCCGGCGGCAACTGCAGTTGGTCGATGCGCTGGAGCTTGGCGACCTCGTCGAACATGCTATCAAGGCTTGGCCGCCGCGGATCGGATTTCAGATCGTTTAATGTCGCCGCTCGGCGTGTTTCCTCGATGCCGGGGAGGTTAATCACCTCAGCATCGACTTCAAGCAGCCGATTCATCTGTTGCTTGGAAGCTTCAGACAGGCGAGTCACGATCGTTTCATACAACTGGTCTTCAAAGCGGCTGATCGCCGAACGGATCAGTCGCTGGCGATAGGCGGCTGCAGGCGCCTCGACACGCTGCTCTTTCAACCAGCCGATGGCCAGATCGTCCAAATACTGCGGGTCCGGAGCGCGAGGAAGGATGTCGTCGCAAAGCCACGCCACCAGACGGCGGTTGTCGGAATCATTGGCCTCGCGGTAATTGAGAAACTGTCGAATAGCCACTCGATCACGCTGAGCTGACCGGCCCTCCATGTCATAGTTGGCTACATGCTTCGGGTGAACATCGAGCTGATCGGCAAGGTGCCGTACCGCGGCCGCAGGAACATCGTGGCGACTACTTGGAAACTGGCCGTCGACTTGCAGGAACTTGATCTGCATCGCCAAGCCAAGGCGGCGCGGGGGTGGCTTGTCCGTGACGAGTACCAGCTCTTCGGAGGACAACGTCCAAAATTCCTCCAGCTCAGGCCCGCTCCACGTCCGCTTCATGTCCGTATCCAGGCGGCAGGGAGGCTGAGAGGTAGGGGGCTGCCGAATCGTCAGCTTCGGACAATTTCACCGTACTGTCCAGAACATTCATTAGGAACAATGCATTAGATGAAATTTGGCCGCAAATTGCAGCTTCCCTGTCACTGCCCCAAACAGAGCCATCAAAATCAAGTCTCGGACCCAACCGAGTAAGCGCAGACAAGATTGACGCCCATTCCTCCAGAACACGAGGCGGAATGTCTCTTTTCGAGAGCGAACGAAGCTCCTTATAGGCGCGACGAAGGCGATCTCGCACGTCGCCTTCGCCAACAGCAAGAAGATAGGTCGCGGAGCGAAGCTTTTCTGCGTATCGTCGATATCGCGCCATGGCTGGTGCCTACGTTTGACATGCGACGCGGGCGACAGTTGGCGAAGCCAGAGCAGCCCGCGCCGCCCGCACTGGCGTTTCAAGCCTACTCCTCCCCCCAGCCATCCTCACTTCGACCCACGCCCCGCGCGACCGCGCCACCAGTTTCACCGCTGCCGCCTGAGATTGCCCGCAACGGCGGAACGATACGCGTCCGCCTAGGCGGGCGTCCCGGCCCGTCGGCGTATATCTGACACATTGCGGTCTTAGTCAATCAGCCGCGACATTCCGGACAATCGTTATACGGGTGGCTTTTGACCCATATTGCGGCCCTTGCTCTTAGCCTTTTGATCTCTGCGTTGCTCAATTGAGACGCTATAATTGAAAGATTGTTAACTGCGTCAGACTGAATTTGGCTGCTCGCACCTTGGTTATCTTTTGCTACTGCTGTCCAGAAATATGCAGCAGACAAATCAAGTGGCACACCTTGGCCACCCGCATAGATAACTCCGAGCTTGAATTCGGCGGCGGCAAACCCATTTTTGCTGATCTCAAATACCACTTAGCTGCCTCAGCATAGTTCTTTTGCACGCCGTGCCCCAAGTAGTACATATGCGCAAGAAAGAATTGAGCGGCGGCAAAGTTCCTCTTGGCAGCAATACGATACCACTTCATAGCTAAATTGTAGTCTTGCCGTGTACCGTGACCGAAGTCATAAGCTGCCCCCAAGTTGAATTGGGCCGCTAGGTTCCCGGTTGATGCCGCTCGTCGATACCACTTGACGGCTTCAACTGGGTCTGACTTCACACCATCGCCGTCATCATAGATAACGCCAATATAAAATTCCGCGTCGCTATTTGCATGTGCGGCGGCTAGACGGAACCACTTCATGGCTTTGGTATAATCACGAGGTACACCAATCGCCCGGTAATATTCATAACCAAGTTTCACCTGCGAGTCTGAATTTCCAGCCTCCGCCGATCGACGAAGCATATTGACGCTATCGTAGTGATTTGTGTTAGCGGGTTCTTTGGCACACGCTACGCCCATCAGTGCGATGGTGCCGGCCATAACTGTTGAGATAACCAACCAATTCATCGATCTACGCCTCCGCACTTTAGTGTCGCAGTATCAACAAAAACCTCACAATGTTACAGTGACAGCTACTACCCGCCACTCATTTCGGCACGATCCGATCGAACAGCTTCTGCGCTTTGGCGGGATCGAGCGTCTTCAGGTGCTGGTAGACCGCCAGCGCCTGATTCTGCTGGCCAGCCTGCATGTAGGCGAGGCCTAGATCCATCCAGACATCGGCATCCTGCGGGTTGATCTGCAGCGCCTGGCGGTAGGCATCGATGGCCTGCGCGTACTGGCCGGCGTGGTAATAGGCATTGCCCAGGTTGTTCCAGGCCCAGGCATCCTGCGGGTTGATCTGCAGCGCCCGGCGTTCGGCATCGATGGCCTGCGCGTACTGGCCGGCGTGGTAATAGGCATTGCCCAGGTTGTACCAAGCATCGGCATCCTGCGGGTTGATCTGCAGCGCCTGACGGAAGGCAGCGATGGCCTGCGCCAATTGGACGGCGTGGCCATAGGCATTGCCCAGGTTGTCCCAGGCCTTGGCAAACTTCGGGTTGATCCGCAGTGCCTGGCGGTAGGCAGCGATGGCCTGCGCGTACTGGCCGGCGTGGTCATAGTCAATGCCCAGGTTGTACCAAGCATCGGCATACTGCGGGTTGATCTGCAGCGCCTGACGGTCGGCTTCGATGGCCTTTGCGTACTGGCCAAGGTTGCCATCGGCCTCACCCAGCACACCCCAGGCGATCGCACGGCGTGGCTGCGCCTTGATCCACCGATCGGCAAGCGCTTGCATCCCCTGCCAGTCCTTCCTGCTCTCGAGCGCCGCCGCGCGGTTGATCCATTCGACC
>JAJZCS010000148.1 GCA_021829055.1 Pseudomonadota bacterium | reverse complement strand
CCAGCCGTCGAAAATGTCGTCTGCTTCAACGCTGCCCCCTGCCCATGCAGGAGTAGTGTACAAAATTCAAAACGAACAGGGAATCATAATGTTATGCAGAGGTTCCCTAGTACATTAATGGAGTATTTTCTATTACCTTGCCAGAAACTGTTTGGAAACAAGACGGAAGACATAGATTTCGTCGGTATTTTATCGCGCCTGCGGCAATAAACGATATTGTTAAATGCATGGAAATAGCTGCGTTTGGATTGTTAGCAGACGAGACGCGTGCAGATCCGGTTCAGATCGTACGCGCAGCGCTAATCACGAAAGACACTTTTGATCTGTCTTCAATTTATAGCCAGGTCGAGAAACTTGCCGCTGTTCCTATTCTCGTGCTTTTGACAGTATAGCTAGAGGCGCGCCAACTCCTGGCGGCAGAAACTCGAATTCTTCTGAAGCACTCAACCGGTTCCTCTTGAATCTACATGGAAATTTCAACCTTACGCCCTAGTGTTTCTGCATTGATAAACTTGGCTGCACAACAGGCAAGCAACAGTACGGCCGCTCGTGCGCTTGCGCCGGAAAAGGTGCCGCCACGGTTGACTGGGTTTGTAGCAGCAATGCTTGAACCGGAAGACGCGCCCATGGTTACTCGTTTGACCGTGGACGCGAATAACTACGATAGAGAAGGCAAAGTCCGTGTGGTGCGAGGCCAGCACCGCTAGTGCGCTTGACACATTAAAGCCGGTTCTCGATCAGAGCGTGCCCCAAGATATTTGGGAGGCTCGGGCAGTCGCAGGCATACATGATGAACTTGGATACTCTACAAATGAATATCGACGCGCAAGTGTTGAAGCAAAACAGGTCGCCAGACAATATGGTTAATAACACGGATCCGCCGGCCTCACGCGCTATCGCGGTTGCGCGCGAAGCTGGCAAGCGACCTGACATGGCAGCCATAACCGTCGCGATATGGTTGCTGCGGCAAGCACTGATGGCTCAGTCCCCTGCCAGTATTTACGATCCTGATGCCAAAAACCTCGGCCACGCCCATCCTCGGTGAGAGGGCGGCATAACTAGGCATCGGTGGCTCCGTCGTGCTGATGATTTTGCCAGTCATTCATCAGGGACGCAACTCAATCTCTTGAATTCCTTTGCGATATCAAAACGTTCTTGATGAATCTAACGGGTGTGGTTCTAGGTCCGCCGAAGCAGACAAACAATGGCCGGCCAAAACGATCCGGAAATCAAATTGCCCGCAACACGGGCACCATAAGCGCGGCACAGTACAGCAATAAGTATCTCCTGCCTGTGCTCCTCAATCCGTTCGCTTTTTTTGGACCGTTCATAGCCGAAAAAATCTGACAAGCCCTATAAAAATGCCTTTTGTCGAGCAGTACAGCCTCAGGCTCCCGCCACGGTCATTCCTTCCACGCGGACGGTGGGCGAGTCAGTACCTCGTCGAAATTCCAGATCATTCGCCGGCGTGAGTTCCGCGTACATCTGGCGCAAATTTCCGGCTATCGTGATCTCGGCAACAGGTTCTGCAATAACGCCATTGCGGATCATAAAACCTGCAGCGCCACGCGAATAGTCACCAGTAATACCGTTTACACCATGACCTATCAACTCGATAATATAAAGTCCGAGACTGATGTCTGCGATAAGTTCAGCGGCTGATAGGACGCCCGGTTGAACATAGAGATTGCTGGCCGAAGGTGCCGGTGGAGTGGAAGAATTTCGTGATGCATGTCCCGTCGTTGTCAGATTCAGTTGAGCGGCGCTGCGACTATCTAGGAGCCACGTTGTAAGGACGCCATTCTCGATCAATACGCGACGGCTGGTGGGCTGCCCCTCCCCATCAAACATGCGCGAGCGGGTTCCACGTGGACGAAGCGGGTCGTCGATGATCGAGATGTGGGTACCGAAGATGCTTGTGCCCATGCAATCTTTCAGGAAAGATGTGCCACGCGCGATAGCCGCGCCATTGATCGCAGAGGAAAAATGGCCAATCAAGCCGCTAGCGACACGGGGATGATACACAACTGGAAGTGATGCAGTCTTTGGGCGCACAGGGTTTAACCGGCTCACAGCACGCTCGGCGGCTTGACGGCCTAGGATCGCGGGATCATCGAGGTCGGACGCATGGGTTGTCGAGCACGTCTCATAATCGCGTTGCATTCCCACCCCTGCTCCGGCAACAGGCGCAACTGAAATAGAATGTTTTGAGCGTGTGTAAAAGCCTGAGAATCCGTGGGACGTAACGAGGCCCGTGGTGGTGCGGGACCAAGAAACCCCCGCCCCTTCAGAATTAGTCACACCAGGAACCGCCATCGCCGCTTCTTCGGCTGCTGCAGCACGCTCCAAGAGAGCTTCAACTGCGGGCTCAACTGGATCCGCAAGATCAAGGGTGGTGACGTCACCAGCAGGACCCGCTTCCGGAATGGATGCAAACTGGTCTTCAGGAACCATTCGGGCCATTCCGACCGCTTGCTCGGCAAGACGATCAAACTCACTGGAATCGATGTAACCCGAAGAAACAATCGCGCTACGATGCCCTATAAACACGCGCAACCCAATGTTTTCTGATTCGGAACGTTCAATCTCTTCCACCTTGCCAAGGCGGCGGCCCACAGAAATGGCAACACCAGAAGAAAGGACCGCATCCGCCTGATGTGCGCCCACCCGTTTAGCAGCCAGGATCAGCGCCTCCAGCCGATTCATTTTGTTGGAAAAACTCATGCTGCAAGGCTTCCCGCGATATAGTCAAACTTCGGCACACGGCTAATTGGCCCAAGCGCCGCTAATGTCGGCGTACCAGCAAATAAGCGATTGGCAACACCGATGACCTCCCGCTCAGTCACGGCGTCAATCCTCGCCACAATCTCCTGCACCGGAACAACCCTACCAAAAACATGGAACTGCCGAGCAAGTTGCTCGCAACGGGAGCCAGTGCTTTCGAGCGACATCAACAGGCCAGCCTTGACCTGTGCCCGGGCACGTTTCAGTTCTGCCGTGGCGATTGACCGGCGGACATTGGCAAGCTCGCCTAACGTAACCGGCAGCAGTTCTGCTGCCTCCGCTTCGCCCGTGCCCGCATAGATGCCGAATAACCCGCAATCGCAGCTGGGTAACGTAAAGGTATAAATCGAATAAACGAGCCCCCGCTTTTCCCGAATCTCTTGAAATAAGCGCGACGACATCCCTCCGCCTAGCAACGTGGACAGTAGCATGGAGGAATAGAAGTCTGGATCGGCATATCCCACACCCGGAAAGCCAAGCACTAAATGGGCCTGATCAAGTTCACGCGTCTCTCGGAATTCGCCGCCGCGATACAAGGCCTTCAGTGGCAAGCCTGGCTTGGCTTTCGGAAGGTCGGCAAAACTTTCAGCGACAAGATCAACAATACGGTTATGCTGAAGTTTCCCAGCTGCGGCAATGACCATATTCGAGGGCGCGTAATGTGCATGCATATAGTTTTGCAGCGTTGCCGGCGTGAGCGCCCGGATTATACTCTCGGTGCCGAGAACTGGCCAACCCATCGGCTGATCCGGGTAGGCAGCAGACTGAAAATGGTCAAAGACGATGTCATCCGGGGTATCGTTTGCCTGACCGATTTCCTGCAGAATAACGCCGCGTTCGCGTTCGAATTCATCCGCCGCGAAAGTGGAATGGCAAAGAATGTCGCCTATCATATCGATTCCGAGCGGGAGATCATCCGCAAGGAGTTTGACGTAATACGCCGTCTGATCGCGCGATGTGTAGGCGTTTATGTGGCCACCTACATCTTCCACGGCCTCTGCTATCTCAACAGCAGTGCGACGTTCTGTCCCCTTGAATGCCATGTGTTCCAGAAAATGCGACACACCATTTTCTTCGGCAGTTTCATGACGCGTACCAACCCCAACGTACGCACCAAATGAAACCGTTTCTACACGATCCATATGTTCTGTGATGATTGTAAGGCCAGAATTCAGTTTAGTGATTTGAATGGCTGAATTGATAAGTTGACTCATCGATCATTCCTGTTGGAAAATTGGCGAACCAGTTGCTTGACCTCGGCCAAATCGACCGGAGCAGAGCTCAATCGCTCTGGAAGACTATATAGGTCGGAAAACGTCGATGGCAGCCCCGGATATACGCCAAGTGCCTTATACATTGTCTCTGGGAATTTGGCTGGGTGAGCAGTGGCGACAGCTATCACCGGCATACCAACCGGCGCCGTCGCGCGTGCCGCCGCAATTCCAATTGCCGTATGAGGGTCTGCTTGGTACCCGCAAGCAGCGTAAATGCTCGCAATTTCGGTCAATGTCGATGGATCGTCCAGAGAAAAGCCCTTGAACTCCCTGCGAATTGCCGTCCAGACTGAGTCCGGAACGGCCATGCGCCCCGAAGCACGAAATCTTTTCATGATTTCCGCCGTAGCGCTCGCGTCACGGCCAAGAAACTCGAAAAGAAGGCGCTCGAAATTAGAACTGACCTGAATGTCCATCGAAGGCGATGCGGTTTCAACGACCTGGGCAACACTCATGTCATTAGATGCCAGAAAGCGGCGCAAAATGTCGTTGGAATTGCTCGCGACAATAAATTGACTGATCGGCAAACCCATTTGCTTTGCCACCCAGGCAGCCAGCACATTGCCGAAATTTCCTGTTGGCACGGCGACTGCCACCTCGCGATCAGGCGCCCCCAATGCGAGTGCGGCTGCCGCGAAGTAGGGTATCTGTCCGGCGATTCGTGCCCAGTTAATCGAATTTATCGCCGTCAATCGCATAGACTCACGAAAAGGCGCGTCGGAAAACATCGCTTTCACGAGATCCTGGCAGTCGTCGAAATTACCTTCGATCGCAACGTTTAAGACGTTAGAAGAAAGCACTGTCGTCATTTGACGCCGCTGCACCTCAGACGTCCTACCCGCAGGGTGCAAGATCACAATATCGACTCTCGCGCGATCACGGCAAGCGGAGATGGCAGCGGAACCGGTATCGCCCGAGGTTGCTCCAACGACCGTCACCCGACTCCCTCGTACGTTCAGCACATGGTCGAACAGGCGACCTGCAATCTGCAGAGCGAGATCCTTGAATGCGAGGGTTGGCCCATGAAACAATTCAAGAGCAAACAGGCTACGGTCAAGTTGCACCAGCGGGACCACAGCTGGGTGTACAAAGCTACGATACGCATCGCGGCAGAAGCGCTGCAGATGAGCAAAATCTATCGACTCTCCGCACATGAACGGCGCCATAATCCGTGCCGCCAACTCCGCGTACGGCAGGCCTCGCAAGGCTCGCCACTCGGCTAGAGAAAAAACAGGCCATGACTCGGGGACAAAAAGGCCTCCATCCTCCGCCAATCCGGCCAGCAGCACACTGTCAAACCCCCGCGGAGCTGCCTCCCCCCGCGTCGATACATACCGCATCAAATCTCCATTACTCCGACATCATCCGGATGGACTCGGAGTTCAACGAACTTCTTGGCTTTCATTAAAATCTCAAGCATCAATTCTGGTTGGGCTAGCGTGCTGCCGGCGAGATTGCCAAAGGCTGACGAAGTCAACCGGCCCCAACAGCACTGGCGGAAAGCCGCCATCTCGAGTCACATCCGCAAGAATATTACGCGCAAAAGGAAACAGCAGGCGTGGGCATTCGACCAAAAGGATAGGTTCGACTTGATCGTCCGGAATATTAAAA
>JAJZCS010000147.1 GCA_021829055.1 Pseudomonadota bacterium | reverse complement strand
GACTTTGTCAGCTACAATGGGCATGATCGCCTCCAGAGATTGGGTGGTTGAGCGACCTCACTCTGCCAGAGCGCCGGCCGCTATCCACTCCCCAGGGGATCTGAAATCACACGGCGACACCATGACAGGAGCGCGCTGCGGTATGCAGGCGACAGCACTGACGGGGAGTGGGAGATCATTGCACCGTTCCTGGCGCGCGGGGGCACGGTCGAGCGGCCACCCATCTCCACAGCATGCGCGACATCTGGGATGGCATCCAGTATCAGGCGACGGCAGGCTGCCCATGGCGTCCATCCGCCGAACTGTCAGACTTGTCGCATGAACATGAAAAAATTAGTCGTAATTACGAGTCAGACCCTAAGGGATCCATCCATGTCTTATAATACCTTTGGTACAATGTTTCGCGTCACCACTTGGGGTGAAAGCCACGGTCCGGCCATCGGTTGCGTCATCGACGGCGCCCCACCACTCATGCCGCTTAGCGAGGCGGACATTCAGCCTTTTCTGGATCGCAGGCGTCCGGGCCAGTCGCGCTTCACCACCCAGCGCCAGGAACCAGATCACGTTCAAATTCTATCAGGAGTTTTTGAAGGTCAGACGACAGGTACACCGATCGCACTTCTCATTGAAAACGTTGACCAACGCTCGAGAGATTACAGCAGTATCGCCGATCAGTTTCGGCCTGGCCATGCCGACCTGACCTACATCTGGAAATACGGAATCCGCGATCCACGCGGCGGAGGGCGATCTTCGGCGCGTGAAACCGCTATGCGCGTTGCCGCGGGCGCAATCGCTCGCAAGGTACTAGGAAATTCGATCAAAATTCGAGGCGCCCTGATCCAACTGGGCACCCAATCGATCGACCGCGCACGATTCGACTGGAACCAGACGGAGCAGAACGCATTCTTCTGCCCAGATGCAATCGCCGCAGCTTCGTGGGCTGAGCAATTAGATGCTGTTAGGAAAGCAGGAAGTTCCATAGGCGCAATCGTCGAGATCATTGCTGAAGGTGTTCCTCCAGGGCTCGGAGCCCCAGTATATGGAAAGCTTGATGCCGATCTCGCGAGCGCCATGATGAGCATTAACGCAGTAAAGGGAGTTGAACTCGGTGACGGGTTCGCAACAGCAGGTCTGCGCGGCGAGCAAAACGCCGATGAGATGCGGATGAACTCAAATGGTTCGGTGCATTTTCTCAGTAATCATGCTGGTGGCGTGCTGGGCGGTATCTCAACAGGCCAGCCGATCATTGTACGATTCGCTGTGAAACCGACGAGTTCGTTACTCACGCCCCTGCGTACTGTTGACGCCTCCGGGACCGACGTCGAAATCAAAACCACAGGTCGGCATGACCCCTGCGTAGGCATCCGCGCGGTGCCCGTTGGCGAAGCAATGATGGCCTGCGTCCTGGCAGACCATCTTCTCCGTCATCGCGCCCAATGCGGTGTGCGCCCAATAACGCCAGTCTTGCCTTCCAAGGACTAGGTACAAACGACCATGACTACTTTCATGCGCCAAAAACACGCAACGTGGCTCGTTCCAGTTTTCAGTGGCCCAAAGATCGCGTGCTGCGGATACGTGGACAAGCGAAATCGCCCATCACAGAGCCCCGTCCGGTGTCTATGGTGCGGCCAACAGGTGAACGCCGATGTCAATGCGGCACGGAACATCGGACAGCTCCGTGCACTGTCTATCGGTTCCGTGTTCCAGCCGAAGGCGTCAGTCCTCGCCGAATTGGTGCGCCAGTTCCGCGAGCGAAGGGTGCTCTCAGCACCCGATCCGGTGGGAGGGGTTCCACCGCCGACCCGAGATCGACCAATCCCTACTTCGGTGGGGAACAGGCGATCACGGCCCGGATGTCAGGTCAGACCAAAGCACCAAATCTGGTGCTTTTTACGTTAACTTGATAGTGCCCAAACTCGGTAACGGAGGGGCGCGCGTGAAATACAATGTCGCCTTACTCTCGAACTCATAGTTTTCGTCATCGACTATGAACGTAGGTGAAGTCAGCAAAAGTTTAGATCCTCCGAAATTCCTGCAAGCTTCATCCGAACGTCATTGGGATAGTTCTAAGCGCTGGAGACTGGTGGCGTCGTGAAGTGTGTGGAAAATCTGGTTGGTATAATCTCCGGGTGGGTTCAACCACCAGGCTCGACGTTGGAGCGCCGAGGGAGTGAACTGCCTCCTGCGGTGAGGACCAACGCCGGGTGGAATTAAGGTGGAAACGGCGTGTGAAGTGGGCATTTTGGGCGTTGTTCAAGAGTGCGGTGGGCAAGGACGTGGTCAGTCGCACCTAACGCAAGGTGAAGGCCGGTCTGGGAAAACTGGAACCGGCGCAGCCTAGCCGATGACGACATCGTCCGGCTGATCCTCAACGGCACGGTGGTGAAAAGGTCCGGCTCGACCGGGAAGCGACCAACATCTCGCTGCTGGTCATGCTCGGGGTTCGGCGCGACGGGCAGAAGCTGCTGCTGGCGGCCAAAAACATGGGGGGCAACAGCGAAGACGCCTGGCGCATCGTGCTCGATGATCTGATCGCGCGCGGTCTGCGAACCCCGGAACTGCTGCTGATCGACGGCGGGGCCGACCTCAAACGCGCCTTGGCCAGCCTGTGGCCGGATGTGCCAACCCAGCGCTGCACGTTCACAAGCACCGAAACCTGCTCCCCATTCCTTCGAGGCCATGCACGGGGAGTTCAAGCGCCGGATCAAGACCCAGACCGTCCTGCCATCAGCCGAAACCGCCGCAATGCTGTTTTGGTCGTTACTCGCATCCGGCAAAATCACCCTGCGCAAGGTCGACGGGTGGCGGACCCTCCGAGAGCCACCCGCCTCAATGCATCTTGATCTCGTCGCCTGCCCGTCATGATCCCCGAACCGGAAACGCCACCCGGGCAATTTCCACACAATTCAAGGCGCCACCCGCTCGTCAACTTATGGTCAAAGACTCCGTAGCAGCGCATGCACGCGAGGAATTAGGTATATCCGACATATCGGCTACAACGCTCATAATGGCCGCATTGACCTCAGCCGAGGAGTTCACGGCTCGCGCCGCGGCGCCATTGTTTTTGATTCTCACGATTCTCACCGCACCTTCAAATATGAGGATACAAGCCATTGCATCAGGATTGCTTTTGTTCCTCGTCTTTCTGGGTCTGATCGACGCGCGCATCGGCGATGCAAAGCTGGTTAAACCGACGATCCGGGTAAGGTTCTGAGGAGCTCTGGCTATGACCGTGACAACGGGTATCGGAGCGCTATTCGCGCTTTACGCAATAACAAGGGCATGCCTATGTTCAGTCATCAGTCGAACGTCTCCTAATGTTACTCCGTAAATATTTGCGAACAATCATCCTCGGACTGGTCACCGCCGGTCTAATTGCTGGCTTTATCGGGCAGGTATTCGGCTTCCAAAATGTGCCTAGAGTTACTTGGATCGTACCAGCGGTCATCGTAGCGCTAAGTGTCCTGCTTGATTTTGTAAACGGGATACGACGAGGCGCGCTTGGCGTTGACCTGATTGCACTGCTTGCGATCGTGGCATCAATCGCTCTTAACCATCTCCTAGCCGGTATTATCATCGCTGCGATGGTCGCTGGCGGCAATTCCCTCGAAGAGTATGCCAACGCAAAGGCACGCCGGGAGCTTGCAGCCCTGGTGTCACGAACCCCTGTCAGCAGCCACCGACTCGACGGACCCGTTATAATTGATGTCCCAATCGGCGCGGTAGCAATTGGCGATCTGCTGCTGGTTAAACCAGGCGAAATCGTGCCCGTCGATGGAACTGTCGAGCAAGGGCCGGCAGTACTGGACGAATCGGCACTGACCGGTGAGGTGCTTCCGGTTACACGACATGATGGCAAAGCGATTCGAAGCGGCGTGTTGAATCATGACGGGCCTTTCACAATGCGAAGCACAGAGACCGCTGAACACAGCACGTACGCCGCAATAATCCGCTTAGTTCAGACCGCGGAGCGCGAACGCCCACCGATGGCACGCCTTGCTGATCGTTGGGCACTTGGATTTCTCGGCGTCACGTTGGTTTCTTGTTTTTTTGCTTGGGTCTGGACCAACGATCCGGTGCGGGCGCTCGCGGTACTTGTAGTGGCGACGCCTTGCCCGTTGATCCTCGCGACGCCAGTTGCATTAATCTGCGGAATTTCCCGTGCAGCGAAGCGTGGAGTAATCATCAAAGGAGGGGGTGCGCTGGAGCGACTTTCGCGTGCGAACGTTGCCCTTTTTGATAAGACAGGGACGCTTACTACCGGATCCCCTCAGGTTACCAACCTCCTAACCTTAGAGGGATTTAGTGCCGATATGACTCTGCACCTCGCTGCATCCCTCGAACAGCTATCGCAGCATACGGTGGCTCTCGCCATCACTCGGGCGGGCAGTGCGCGCGGACCATTGAGCGTACCGACGAAATTCAGCGAGACCCACGGCAGCGGGGTAATGGGAACGGTCGACGGCCTACGTGTCATCGTTGGTAGTGAAGCCTTTCTGACCGCTGCCGGGATCACCGTGCCAGTATATGGCGCAGTCGCGCGGCAGGCGCGACTCGCGGCGGCAGCATGCTGGGTTGCTGTGGATGGTCAGTTGGTCGGGGTTTTGCTCCTAACTGATACGGAACGCCCTGATGCGGCGAACGCGATACTTGCGTTGCGACGGGCCGGTTTCAAGCGCTTGGTCATGATCACAGGAGATCGCCGCGAACCTGCACAAAAGATCGGTGAGCGCCTCAGACTAGATGCAGTCTATCCTGAATTGTCGCCTAGCGACAAGATTGCCTTGACCCAAGCCGAACGACGTCGTGGCATAACCATGATGATCGGCGACGGCATCAATGATGCGCCGGCTTTAGCAACGGCGGATATTGGTGTGGCAATGGGCGCGCGGGGAACAGCAGCAGCAGCTGAAGCGGCTGACGTCGTGTTGATGATTGATCGTCTTGACCGGGTGGTCGAGGCGGTGGTGATTGCCAGGCGAGCAAGACAAATCGCTATCCAATCCATTGTAGCTGGCATGGGGCTGTCATTCGCGGCGATGGCGTGCGCGGGTCTAGGATATCTCCCGCCTGTGGCTGGCGCATTATTGCAGGAGGTGATCGACGTAGCCGTAATTGTGAACGCCCTGCGTGTGCTCGGCAACAGCTACGCTCACCCCATCAACGCGGATTCACATCCTCATCTGGCTTGATGACATAATTTCTGCCGTCTCATCGGCCACCACAACCGAGGTGGCTTGCGTCGGCTGGTTATGCTGCTGAGACGCCTGTAGCCGTGGCGCGCTGCCGACTCATACCACCGGCATTAATTCATGACCTGTAATTCCCGGCTTCGTGTAGCGATTGATGCTATTTTGTCTTTCTGTTTGATCAGGCTGTTCCAGGCGCCACAGCAGGCATTGATGATGGCATTTGAGTCTTTGAAGGCGCTGTTGGCAAGATAGTTTTGCCGGAGATACGGCCAGATGCTTTCTTGTGGGTTCAATTCGGGAGCGTAATGAGGTAGCCGTAGGTAGGGTGATGTTTTCTGGTGCTTTGAGGTTCTCGCCGCTGCAATGCCAACGCCACGGCGCGGCTGATCTCGGCCAGGTGCAGGCTCATCGCCGCGGCGTTGCAGACGGGCATGACCAGAGCCGCGCCCAGCGCCAGGTGATGGCGTTCTTCCGGCCGATGCGTGCTTTTCGTCGGCGAA
>JAJZCS010000146.1 GCA_021829055.1 Pseudomonadota bacterium | reverse complement strand
CGCTTCACGGTTTGGTAACAGTGCCGCACCGCAACCTTTTTTGACCGAAGTAGAGATTATCCGATGGCCGTACCCAAGCGAAAGACTTCCCCCTCACGGCGCGGTATGCGCCGCAGCCATCACGGCCTCGCCGCGGAATCACACGCCGAATGCAGCAATTGTGGAGAACTCAAGCGGCCTCATCACGTTTGCGGCCATTGTGGTCACTACGATGGCCGGGAAGTGGCGACGGTCGGCAAAGCATTGAAGGGCATGGTGCGAGTCTGACGCGCTTCACCTAACCGGTCCCGTGGCGTGGTGTTTGTTGTGAGTGAGCTCTCCGAATCCCAGTTGGGCGAGATCAAGGCGGATGCATTAACCACTGCCCTAGGGCCGCAAGGCAGCGTGTTGCTTGCTGTCGATGCCATGGGGGGAGATAACGCACCTGCTGCGATCATTTCAGGGCTTGAGATAGCGGCAGAGCGCCATCCCCAAGCTCGCTTTTTGGTTTTTGGCTCGGAAAGTGGAATACGTCCACTGCTGGCCGGTACGAAACGCTTGGCAGGCCGTGTATTATTACGCCCGACGACGGAGCAGATCACGGATGATCTTAAACCGACCGCTGCCTTGCGTTTACGCGACGCATCAATGCGCCGGGCGATTGAAGCTGTTGCAGATGGCGAAGCTGCTGGCGTTGTATCGGCAGGCAATACAGGAGCCTTACTGGCACTTACAAAAATTGTTCTGAAGACAATGAGCGGTATTGATCGTCCGGCGATGGCGGCGATCGGTCCGTCTGCCAGAGGTGATGTTGTTATGCTCGATCTTGGCGCCAACATGCTTTGCGACGCTCGGAACCTCGTTGAGTTTGCGGTTATGGGTGAAGCATTCGCGCGCACTGTCCTCGGATTGCCCCATGCCACCATCGGACTGCTGAACGTCGGGTCCGAGGAGATGAAGGGAGATGAAATTCTGAAGCGGGCTGCCGAAGCGCTCCGAATGAGCCCGATCAGTCAGCAGTTTCATGGGTTTGTCGAAGGGCACGACATTGCTGCAGGCACGGTTGACGTAATTGTTACAGATGGTTTTACCGGCAACGTGGCGTTGAAAACCGGGGAGGGAGCTTTGAAGTTGGTGGCTGAGCTGCTGCGGCGTGTCTTTACAGCTTCGCCGATCGCCAGGCTTGCTTATCTTTTGGCGCGCCCCGGTCTGAACCGCCTTCGAGAGTGGCTAGACCCCAGGCGCTATAACGGAGCCGTTCTCCTCGGCCTGAACGGCGTCGTGGTGAAGTCGCACGGCGGTGCAGATGCCGAAGGGTTTGCCCACGCAGTTGATGTTGCCCTCGACATGGTGGTCAATCGCTTTAACGAGCGGATCCGGGACGGTTTGAAACAGCATGAGAATCGTGCTGCCTTGGTCACTGTGCCGATTCCGGCATCGCCTCGCACGCAAACTGCGGCGAGCTGATCATGACAGGAAGCTTTCTCGCCGGCGTTGGAGGCTATTTGCCCACGCGCATCGTCTCCAATGACGAACTTGCGATGACGATCGATACTTCCGACACATGGATCCGTGAACGAACCGGGATTATACAGCGCCACATTGCCGACGATCGCGAGACGGCCGCGTTCATGGGTGCGGCGGCCGCACGCGCGGCGTTGGATCGTGCACAAATCGGGATCGCAAACGTTGACGCAATCATCGTAGCGACGTCAACGCCGGACCAGGGTTTCCCATCCACCGCCACTGCGATTCAGGCGCAACTCGGTGTCACAAAGGGGTTTGCCTTCGATATCTCGGCAGCTTGCTCGGGTTTCGTTTATGGACTTTCGGTCGCTGATGCTATGTTGCGGACAAGACAGTGCCGCGCGGCTCTTGTTGTCGGGACAGAGGTGTTTTCCCGCCTAATGAACTGGCAGGATCGCAGCACCTGCGTGCTGTTCGGCGACGGTGCTGGTGCTGCTGTACTGACTTGGGACGACGAGACGGACGATGCGAGTGGGCGTGGGATAATTTCAACCCATCTCCACGCCGACGGTCGTTTTGGCGACATTCTTTATATTGATGGGGCAACGGGACAGAGCACGAAGCCCCAAAAGCTGGTGATGAACGGTCGCGAGGTATTTCGCCATGCGGTTGGTAAACTTTCCGACGCTGTAGAGGAAGCCCTGCACGCAAACGGGCTGACTTCTGCCGATATCGACTGGCTCGTACCGCATCAAGCCAATCTCCGGATAATCGACGCAATGGGTAAGCGTCTGAATTTAAGGCAAGATCAGGTTGTTGTCACGGTCGACCGCCACGCCAATACCTCGGCGGCATCAATTCCGCTTGCCCTTGCCGAAGCATACGCTGATGGCCGCATCAAACCGGGCCACCTCGTCTTAATCGAGGCACTAGGTGGAGGGCTTACTTGGGGGGCGGCATTAATTCGGGCGTGATATAAATTCTTCGGATACTGATCGTTGTTGACCGCCAAGGAAAACTTGGTAATCTTGAAAAATGAAGACTTTGACACGCGCAGCCTTGGCCCAGGCGATTTACCTAGCTGTTGGTTTGTCGCGTAACGAATCCGCGCAGTTGCTTGAGGACATGCTCGACCGGATGCGGTGCGCGCTGGCAGAAGGCGATTCCGTGAAAATCACCGGCTTTGGGACCTTTTCTGTCCGTCAAAAAGGACGTCGTGTTGGCCGGAACCCGAAAACCGGGCGTGAAGTGCCAATTCTACCCCGCCGGGTTCTGACGTTCCGACCGAGCCATATTCTGCGGGACGCGGTGGATCAGGGCCTAATGTCGGCCCCTAATCCGTGAACGCGAAAAATATCGACCCTGCTTCCGGTCGTAGCCGCAAATCCGCGGAGGCGTACCGTACCATCAGCGAGGTGGCCGACGATCTGCATGTGCCGCAACACGTCCTCAGATTCTGGGAAACAAAATTTCCGCGGATCAGGCCCCTGAAGCGTGGCGGTGGTCGCAGGTATTACCGACCAGACGACGTGGTGTTGCTCCGAAGAATATCCGATTTGCTTTATATTCAGGGCTATACAATTAAAGGTGTGCAGCGGCTGTTGAAAGAGGGGGGCGGTATGCTCCACGAGCACATCCCACCGGCTTCCCCCGAAGAGCGCGAGGCTGCAGAAGCTGAGCGCGTTAGCCGCCGAGGCGATGAGCCTGACCTGCTGGCAAGTCTTCCCGTTGCCGCTTCAAAGCCAGCTGACAAGGCGCCCGCAACGGTGACAGAGCCTCGACCATTGAATGCACGTGCATCCGCGCATCAACTGCCTGCAGAGCAGAAACTCGCCCACGTGCGTACCGCGTTGCAGGAAACGCTCCTATTGCTGGAAGCATTGCGCGTCAGCCTTGATTGAACGAGCGGGCGCGAATCTGGGGATGATCGCGTTCAGACGTGACATATGCGATAAGCGTCGGATGTTGCGGCTTCTGGTATGCCTTGCTGTACTATTTACAATACCCTCGCTTGCACGAGCGGAAGAGAGTAATGTGGTGCGGTCACCACAGGCGGTGGTCTCAATCGTATCTACCAAGAGTGCGGTTCAGGGCGGGGTGATCGAATTAGGTCTGCTGTTTCACCTCCAGCCCGGCTGGCACATTTATTGGTCGGACCCGGGCGACGCTGGGCAGCCGCCAACGATAGACTTGCTTTCGCCACTGGGCGCCAAACTGGGTGTGCTGCGATACCCGGCCCCTTCTTGGTTGCGGGCCGAAGGACTGGGTGTTTACGTTGAGACAGGCACAGTCTTATTGCCATTCACGCTGAAGCTGCGGGCTCCGCCAAGTATGGCTGGGATTGCCATACATGCGCGTGCGAGATGGTTAATCTGCAATCCAAAAATCTGCATCCCGGAATCAGGAGAATTCGGCCTTCATCTGCCGCGGGGTACGCCGACGCCATCAAAGCAAGCGGCCCTGTTTGCCGCTGCAGCGCGTGCCGAACCGCGCCCTTCACCTTTCCGCGCTGCCATTACTCCCGACGGCAGTTTAGTTATCACAGGCGCCGGCTTGGGACAGAAAACCGTCCAGTCCGCACATTTTTATCCGTTCAGTCCCAACGCGATCGAGAACGCAAAAAGCCAAGAAATATCGTTTTTTAACAAAGGTTTTTTCCTTCATCTTAACTTAAAATCGCACAAAATTAACGGCCCGTTGAAAGGTGTGATAGAAATCACGGCCCCTTCTGGCCGCATGCAGGTGCTAAGAATCGAGGCCATATCTGAAACTAGGTTTGACGCAACGCCCCATGCACCTTTCTTTGTTTGGATCGGTGCTGCGTTGCTGGGTGGTCTGATCCTCAACCTTATGCCTTGCGTCTTTCCTGTTCTGGCGATGAAAGCCTTTGCTATAGCGAAATTGAGCGCCCATGATCGCAAGGGTGCTCGGCATGATGCCATCGCATACGCTGCTGGAGCCATCGTCGCGATGGTCGCTCTTGGCGGTGCGCTGCTTGCCTTGCGCGCTGGCGGCACGGCGTTGGGCTGGGGGTTCCAATTCCAGTCGCCTACATTCGTCGCTGCGATGGCTTGGCTGGTGTTCGCGATCGGGTTGAATTTTGTCGGCTTATTCGAGTTTCGCATGAACCAAAGCTTTGGTTCGGGAGTCGCGAACCGAGGTGACCTCCTTGGCAGCTTCGCGACCGGATTGCTCGCCGTAATCGTGGCGACGCCGTGCACTGCACCCTTCATGGCTGGTGCAGTCGCCGCTGCGCTGGCCGCGCCGATCGCCTTGGGGGTGAGCGTATTTGGCGCTTTGGGTGTTGGCATTTCGCTACCGTTCGTATTGCTTGCTGCAATGCCCGGTGCAGGGCGTGCATTGCCTAGACCAGGGCCGTGGATGGCCAGCCTGAGGCAATTTCTGGCTTTCCCCATGTTCGCGACCGCGATCTGGCTGCTGTGGCTGATGGCAACTGAGGTTGGCGCCGGTGGTGTGCTGGTGGTGGCCGTAGGGGCGCTACTGATAGCCTTCGCATTCTGGTTGCTTCGTTTCCGTGGATGGTTGTCCCGTGGCGTTGCGCTGATCAGTGCCGTTGCCATCTTTTTTCTGCTGCTATGTATTCCGCCTCCCTCCTCCGAAATGCAGACCACCACCATTCCGGATGCTATCCCATTCTCGATGGCGAGGCTGGATGCTCTGCGTGCGGAAGGCAAACCGGTTTTTGTCGACATGGGCGCGGCTTGGTGCATTACCTGCCAAGTGAACGAACGCGTGGCACTTGCGCAAAGTTCTGTACGCCGGAGTTTCGCATCACATGGAGTTACTTTGATGTATGGCAACTGGACGCGGCGGGAAAGGAATATCACTGCATTTCTTAGCCGTTATCACCGTGATGGTGTGCCATTTTACGTCTATTTTCCACCCAGCCATGCTCCAGCGAAACTACTGCCGCAGATTCTGACACCCGCTATTGTTACGGAGGCAGTCGACTCTCCTAGCAGCCTGTCGGATTGAGGCATCAAAACCTCCGATATTTGGCTAGAATCGGCCATGGCCACTTTTGTTTCATGTGAACGCGATCAAGCGTTTCTGCTTCCTCCGGACCTGAAGGACTGGCTGCCCGACGACGATCTTGCGCATTTTGTCATCGCGGCGGCGGCATTGCAGAGCACCCCGGTCTCCAGCTGCATCAGCCGTTCGGCGGCAAAGCCGATCATCTCACGCAGAAAACTGGCGTCGGAGGACTTCTCTAAAAGCATGGAAAGCGCAATCTTGTC
>JAJZCS010000145.1 GCA_021829055.1 Pseudomonadota bacterium | reverse complement strand
CTCCGGGAGTCGGAGTATACTACCCTTCAGAGTCAGGGTCTAAGTTGCGATCGATCCACCATCAGCCATCACAACTATACCGCAGTCTTTCTCGCGCAGCGGCCTCGGATAGATTATGGCAACGTCGGCTTGCGCGAAAATGCGATGTTTCGTTTCAGACTTTTGTGACAGTACCTTGACCACCACCTCATCCTCGCCCATCGGCATGAACCATGAAGCATCTATCGCCGGCGCGCCAAGCCGCGCTTGTTGTCCTGTTGGCCACTGCCATTCGGCTGCTGCTCGGACTGGGCATGGGGCTTGGTATCGATGAAAGCTATATGGTCGCGTCAACGAACAGCTTTCATCTCTCGTATTTTGACCATCCACCCGTTTCCTGGTGGATGGAGCTGGCGATCCGGCACGTTACCGGCCTGGATACGCCCATCGTCGTACGGCTGCCGTTTATCCTGACGTTCGTGGGCACTTCTGCCCTGATGTTCGGTCTGACACGACAGCTTTTTTCACCCAAGGCTGCGCTATGGGCAGTCATTACTCTTAATCTTTCGCCGGTGTTTTCACTTGCCTTCGGGACGTGGGTTTTGCCTGACGGGCCACTTGATTTTTTCCTTCTTGCCTCCACGTGGGCCCTGGCCTCCGCACTTGGGATAGGCAACCCTGAAATGCGCGATGAACCCCGCGCAGGGCACTGGCTTATTGCAGGCGCCTGTCTCGGGCTTGCGATGGACGCGAAATACAGCGCCGCGCTAGTGGCCATGGGCGCGCTGTTGTTTCTGGCATTCGACACAAGCGGGCGCCGCAGCCTTACGACCGCTTGGCCTTGGGTGGCCGGAACGATCGCGATTCTTTTCTTTTCCCCGGTGCTGATCTGGAATGCGCAGCACGGATGGATCTCCTTCGGTTTTCAGGGGAGTCGAGCCATCGGCACCTCATTTCACCCGCTACGGCCATTTATCGTCTGGGCGGGCGAAGCGCTGTTTGTCCTTCCATGGATTTTTGCTCTGCAGATCTGGCTGATGTTGCGCGGGTTCATGTTTGATGCCGACCGCCGCTCCCGTTTCCTGGCGACGTTAGCCGTTATACCTGTAGTGCTGTTTTCGCTCGTAGCAGTATGGTCGTCTCGCAAAATCCTCTACCATTGGGCCGCCCCCGGATACCTGATGCTTTTTCCTCTGTTAGGGGCGTGGATCTCTGAATTAACAGGCCGGCTTCAGACTGTCGTACACCGTACCGCGATAGGAACCGGGATCCTGCTTGCAGCAGCTGCACTGTTCATCGCGATGGAAGTTAGCTTTAACGTCGTTCCAGGATTTAATTCCCTGTTCCCTGTTGGTCACTCTCCGGAAATCCAAGCCGCCGACTGGACCAGCTTGCGAACTGAGTTCGTCCGGCGCGGCTTTGCACAGAATCATAATTTAGCCATCGCCGCCATGCGCTGGTTCAACGCGGGGAAAATTGGCTACGCGCTTGGACCTAACATTCCGGTAACTGTTTTCGGCGGAGATCCTCACGAATTTGCGTTTACTCATCCGCCACAATCGTTGATTGGTCACGATGTCCTGATCGCCGCAATGCCAGGTGCGGTTCCTGCGATCAGAGCAGAATACGCCGGACGGTTCAAAAGTCTGACTAAAATCCCGCCGATGCAGATTGTCCATCATGGCACTATCTTGCTCACCGTGCCTCTGCTTTACGGCCACGATCTTCTGGACTGGCCCCGTCAAACTAGGGGCTGATTGGCCGGAAGACAAAACTCTGTAGTCCGCGCCGACGAATTCCGTAGGGTCTGCCTGATTACCAAGGCGGTTACGACAATAGCAACAATAGCAAATAAACTTCCTTCCGGCCCCGTCGGCCCGCCACTTAGATAAACGTTGCCGTGAGGCACGCTCGTAAGCAGCCGTCCACGGGAAACGACGCCGCTATCCGCAGTGCCATACAGATACGATTCAGACCAATCCCAGGCGGCATGATAGCCGATCGCCCACCACAGTGAGCGCGTGTAGTAAATGCTTAAGCAGATCACGAGAGCGTAAAGCCCGGTAAAAAGCTCCCCGATCGGGGTCTCCCCCGGATTCTCCCCATGGGCGAGGCCGAAGCCGATTGCCAAAAGGATTGCTGCCGGCCAGAATCGGATCGCTCGCTCCAGAGCAAACAACAGAAATCCACGAAACAGATTTTCTTCGGCGAATGCGATGCACAAACACGCAATCAGCCAGATTGCACCATGGCGCAGGATCGACAGCGTACCATGGTCGGCGAGAGAAACTGTGACTTTTCCATCGAGCCATAAAATCCCGATGAGCATGTTGAGCAGAGTAAAACCCCAAAAGAACCCCAACATCATGTGCCGCAATCTCGGGCCATCCAAAAAATAATCGCGGATCCGACGCCGCTCAATGCGCGCGAGGCCAGACAAACCGGCAAAATATGCGATTATTGTCGGTATCTCCTGAACCAACACAAAGCCCGGCCCAATGCGGGTATGGGCATGACGGTACGCCTTCACCATCGCAAGAAAATAGGGATCAAAAAATTCGAGGCCGAGGACGATTATGACGAACTGGGCCATTAATACTATGCCGAAAATTATCAGGAATAATAACAGACGCCATGGCGTCCGTAGGCTATCCCTCCTCCGGAACACGTGATGAAGCAGGTCGCTCACGACGCCACACCCTTTGAAGTTGAATATTCGAAATGCAAGGCCTCGCCCGGATGAACGATCCCAAACATAGCATGGGCTGCCACTGCAGCCTCCGAAAAGCCCTGCAGGATCAGCTTCAGCTTTCCAGGATAATTAGCCACGTCACCAATCGCAAAAATTCCATGCACATTGGTTTCACAACTCGATGGCGTAACGTTGACCCTATGCATGGTAAGATCGACGCCCCAGGTCGCAATCGGTCCAAGATCCGTCGCCAGGCCAAAAAACGGAAGCAAAACGTCTGCCTCCAACATTTTTCGCGCGCCATCTAGGTCTGCGACTTCAACCGCACGTAAAGTTCCCGAACCCCCGTGCAATGCATGCAATTGATACGGTGTTACGAGCGTAATCGCACCGCTCGCAGCGGCTGCGTCCAGTTGGGCTGCGGTTTCCGGCGCCGCTCGGAATTTGGAACGTCGGTGTACGATCGCTGTCGACGTGGCGACGTCTTTCAGGATAAGCGCCCAATCCAAGGCTGAGTCCCCACCGCCAGCAATGACCACCCTCTTGCCGCGTAGTGCTTCTTTCCTCCGCACATAGTATTGGACGGTACCGGACGCTTCATACGCAGCCAAACCTTCGAGCGGGGGGCGTTTTGGTCCGAACGCTCCGGCACCGGCCGCAATAATAACGGCCTTAGCGTGGATGATGTCGTCACCGTCAGTGCCAAGCACGAACTCGCCCGCTTGCCCCTTAAGCTCGATGACCCGGCGGCCGAGCAGTCGTGGAGGCGCGAAGGGCGCCATTTGCGTCTCCAAATGACTGATCAGGTCAGAGGCAGCAATCTCAGGATAGGCAGGAATATCGTAAATTGGTTTTTCGGGGTAAAGGGCTGCGCATTGCCCACCGACCTCGCCGAGCGCGTCGATCAGCACGCTCGACATCTTCAACATCCCACATTGGAAAACAGCGAACAGTCCAACCGGACCGGCGCCAACGATGGCCACATCGGCCGAAATTACGTCTGCCATGCCCCATCGGTAGCGGAAGCAGAGGCGGGGTCAATGCCCCTCTCGCGACTTGCGCACAATTGCGGCAGATTACCTAAGTAGTGGACCTCATTTAAAGCATGTAATTTCAAATCGGAGCTTCCTATGGTGACTCGTAATATTTGTCTGCCCAATGAGAATACGACGGAAGCGCTTGCCCGTGCGGTCGCCGCCCGGTCACGCGCCGGCGACACGATATTGCTTGAAGGCCCTGTGGGCGTGGGTAAGTCAACTTTTGCGCGCGCGTACATCCGCGCGAGAGCCCATGATCCCGAGCTGATCGTGCCGAGCCCAAGTTTCACGCTCGTCCAAACGTATGGCCTTGCGCCGCCAGTTACTCACGCCGACCTGTGGAGAGTTCAGAATGCGGCGGACGCACTGGAGCTGGGCCTGGACGAAGCCGCAGCCGACGGCATTCTCCTGATCGAGTGGCCCGATCGACTGAACGATTACCTTCCGGACGGTTATCTAAAAATTAGCCTTCTGTGGGATGGTGAAGACGGACGACGTGCACACCTTGAAGGACCAGCGAGGCTGGTTGAGGCGCTTCCTGAATGAATCCAAGTGTTATCGCCCTACCGGCAGACCGCCCATTTTTGCCTTCGCTGGCCCATCAATGGCTCGACCACGCCCGACAGCACCAGTGTGATCCAGCAGATGGCATTCTGATCCTCCCAACTCGCCGGGCGGCGCGTGCGGCGGCAGCAGCGTTTCTCCAAGCACATGGCAAGCCATTGCTGCTGCCACGAATCATCGCCATCGGATCCCTTGATGAAACCGGACTCGTGCTCACCAACGTGCTCGAATTACCGACTGCAATCACAGCCCATGCACGGCGTATGATCCTTGCTCGGCTAATCCTTGCCGCCAGCGTTGATGACCGCCCTCTCCCCTGTCTCGCGGAAGCCCTGCTCCTCGCAGACGAGCTGGCCTTGTTGATCGACGAAGCAGAGCAAGCCGAGATTGATCTTGCGGCGAACCTGCAGCAGATCGTCGCTCCCGAAATCGCTTCCCATTGGCAGCGAACTCTTAATTTCCTTGAAATCGTCACGCACGCATGGCCGAAGGTTTTGGCTGAGCGTAGCTTGGTCGATGGATCAAAGCGGCACCGCATGTTACTCGATGCTGAAGCAGCGCGACTAGCAACCCTGCGACCACCATACCCGATTTGGCTGGCGGGCTTCTCCACGGCTTCGCCAGCCCTCACCCGTCTCGCCCGTACCATCGCAGCGCTTGAGCATGGCGCTGTCGTGCTTGCCGGCTACGACCCAGAGCTGGCTGAGTCAGCATGGAACACGTTGAATGATGCTCCAAGCCATCCGCAGGCAGGACTGAAGCGGTTTCTTGCTGCGATCGGTGCGTCTCGCGACGACGTCGTGCATCGGGCCGTATCCGTGGGAGCCGTTCCAGAGGGACGGGTTCAGTTGCTGCGCCAAGCATTTCTGCCAGCCGGTTTTCTTTCCGCGTGGCAGGAAGGCCTGCCATCCCCGCCCGTGAATTTGTTTCGTCTCGCCTGTGCCGACGAACAGGAGGAAGCACGCGCTATCGCTCTCCTGCTTCGCGACGCTCTTGAATCGCCGGAGCAAACCGCGGCCCTCGTCACGCCAGATCGCGGCTTGGCCACCCGCGTCTCTGCCGAGCTATCGCGCCTCGGAATCCGCACGGAAGACAGTGCTGGCGAACCCCTCGCCAATAGCCCTCCGGCTGCATTCCTGCGTCTTGTTGCTCATGCTGCCAAAGAAAAATATTCAGCCATACCGCTCCTTGCCTTGTTAAAGCATCCACTCGCCGCTGTTGGGCGCACGCCGTCAGAATGCCGGAGCATGGCCCGTGCTCTCGATCTGTTTCTACGAGAACACCAGCCGCAACCGGGTCTTGCTTCACTCAAAGCCATCGCAGAACATGCGGAAAATAGTGCGTTGGCGAATTTTATTACCGATCTGGATGACCGGACGAGGGCGCTTGGAAAAATCATGTCTGTCCCCGCAGTTCCACCGCTAGCACTGCTTG
>JAJZCS010000144.1 GCA_021829055.1 Pseudomonadota bacterium | reverse complement strand
CCAGCGGCCGTCAGCAGTGCGGTAGCTTTCATGCGTGACCATTCCTTGGGTGAACAGGCCTGTGAACGGTTCGTCAACGCCTAAATGACCCAGGCGATGCATCGCCCGTGTAAAAAACCGCGCGTAAAGCAAATGAAGGATAGCGTGCTCGATACCACCGATATAGTGGTCGACAGGCATCCAGTATTTCGTCGCCATGGGATCTGTCGGTGTCTTTGCGTGCGGTGCGCAGAAACGCGCAAAATACCATGAAGAATCGACGAATGTGTCGAAAGTGTCCGTTTCGCGGACGGCAGATTCGCCGCACCGCGGGCAGGCAACATGTTTCCAGGTGGGGTGATATTCCAACGGGTTGCCGGGTTTGTCGAAGGTGACATCTTCGGGCAGGCGAACGGGCAAGTCAGCCTCTGGAATCGGCGTAACCCCGCACTTGTCGCAGTGGATAACAGGGATTGGGCAACCCCAGTAACGCTGGCGGGAAATTCCCCAATCGCGCAGCCGCCAGTTGACGAGGCGGCGACCGATGCCTCGCGATTCCACCTCGGCAATCGCACGTGTTTTGGCCGATTCGACATCAAGACCGTTAAGAAATTCCGAGCGTACGACTAACCCATCCCCGGTGTAGGCGGTATCCTTAATTACGAGGTCCTGATCTTGTCGTGGAACCACTACGGCCGTGACGGTGAGCCCATATTTGTGGGCGAATTCCAGGTCGCGTTGGTCATGCGCCGGGCAGCCAAAAATGGCCCCGGTTCCATAGTCCATCAAAACGAAATTGGCGATCCACACCGGGTATGTCGCGCCCTTCGCGAATGGGTGGCTGACCCGCAGGCCAGTGTCGAAACCGCGCTTTTCTGCGCTCTCAATCGCGGCTTCCGATGTGCCCATCGACCTGCATGCGGAAATAAACTCCGCGGCTTGCTGATTGTGTACAGCGATTACCTCCGCCAACGGATGATCAGGGGCGATGGCGAGGAAACTCATCCCGAATAATGTATCGGGCCGGGTCGTGTAGACCTTGACGCCTCTGATTTGCTCGACCGGTTTTACCAGTTCGAACGTCAGTTCTGCGCCTTCGCTTCGGCCAATCCAGTTGCGTTGCATCAGCCGCACTCGCTCTGGCCAATGATCCAACGTTTCCAGCCCCGCCAACAACTCCGCTCCAAAATCGGTAATCTTGAGAAACCATTGGCGTAGCCTACGGCGTTCGACGAGAGCGCCGGATTTCCAGCCACGGCCGTCTATAACCTGTTCATTGGCAAGCACGGTCATATCGACGGGGTCCCAGTTTACAGCCGATTCACGTTGTTCGACCAAACCTTCCTGCCAGAAATCCAGAAACAGCTTCTGCTGGTGCCCATAGTAACCTGGATCGCAGGTTGCGAACTCCCGGGACCAATCGATCGAAAGGCCAACGCGCTTAAGATCTTCGCGCATCGATGCAATATTGTCGCGCGTCCACTGCGCCGGCTCAATGCCACGTTCGCGGGCCGCGTTCTCAGCCGGAAGGCCGAACGCATCCCAGCCCATGGGGTGTAAGACGTCGAAACCCTGCGCCCGTCTGGCTCGCGCTATCACCTCGCCAAGCATGTAGTTGCGGACGTGCCCCATGTGGATTTTCCCGGATGGATAAGGGAACATCTCCAACACGTACGCTTTTGGCCTGTTTCCGCTCGGCCGATCCGCAACCGCAAAACAATTGGCATCTTGCCATGCTTTCTGCCAGCGCGGCTCTGCGCCTCGAAAGTCATAAGCCTCAGTCCAAGCACTCTGCGACTCGATGTGATCAACCATTGATTTGGCCGGCAGCATTCAGCTGCGCGGCGCGAGCGAGGATGCGATCTTCAATTCCACGTGCAGTAGCGGGATTGACCGGCGCACTTATCCAAGTCCCAGACTGATCCACTTGACGGAAGACTGACACCTTGACGTTGTTGGCAGCCAACGTGTTGCCGAGAACATAAGCAGTGATCTTGAATCGCTCGTTTGGTGCTCCGGGAGGTGAGTACCAATCCGTAACAATTACACCAGCAAAAGGATCGGCGGATGCAAGCGGCATGAATGAGAGCGTATCAAGCGAAGCACGCCAGAGATAGGCGTTAACGGGGATAGACCTGGGTGTGTTTCCCTCGGTCGGTCTGCCGAAGGTAAATAGCGTTCCAATGCCGCTTCCCGTATTCTGCATCGCGGGCGGAACGTGAGACGTTTGCATGTTCGGCACATCGGGTCGCTTAGCGCCGCTGCAGGCGGTCAAGACCAAAAGCGATGAAACCAGGATCGCGATGCTGCGGAATTTTGAGGCACGCGCCAAAGGGAATTCGTGGTAAGAGCGCATTTCTTCTCCGTTCGATGCACCGGCTGATCCGGCGGCGGTTCGCGCGTGTTTAGCCGCGCAACTGCCATACGCCAAGAGCCAACGTTGCGGCGCTTGGTCGCAACGGACTTAAAATGCAGCAGCAGAGCTCTCCAGCTACGTAGTTGCCGCCGGATTATGCTGAACCGAAATCACCACGTCATCTTGGCGCCGACGCTGATTGCCTGTGCCCGAACATTATTGTTGACCGAGATGCCGGTCACCCCGGTGATGAAATCATAGCCAAGTTCGTGGCGGTGACCGTAGAGGTACGTGACATATACGCCGAAGTGCCTGGAAAGTGCGTAGTTTGCAGCGACATCAAGGCCGTAATCCGTCTCGGTTCTCGCCACGCCATTCTGCGGAAGATATGCGCCCGCCGCTTGATCGTTGAAGTACTGCGCCGCTAATGTGATCGGGCCTATGTTGTATTCGCCGGTGACCTCGTAGAACAACAAATCCCGCTGACCAGGGTACAGGAACGAATAGCCATTATTCACTTGGCCCATCTTTACGTTGGCGCCGAGCAGGAAACCTGCATATGTAATCTGCCCCGAAATTTGTGTGATACCCATCTGTTTAAAGGACGTCTCATAGACCTGTATGCCCGTATCCGGAGAAACGATTGTCTCGATCGGAGTGCCATCGCTGTTGCCGATAGGGGATGAAAGAAGGTAGGCGACGCTCCCCTTAAAGCCGATATCCCTAAATGCGCCTGTATATTCGATGGCCGCATCTACAGTATTTTTTCGACGGAAGTTGCCGGCACCACCGGGGGCGCTGGCCAAAGTTGCACAACTGCTGGTTCCACCGGTGCAGTTGATACCCTCCTTGAAGCCGTTGGAATTCGGCTCGTAGCCGAATCCCGCTTGGAATCCGTCAATGTTCGGCGAAAGGTAGACTAGTTTATTCGTGGTGTAGAGCGCGCCAGCCCAAGAAAAGAGGCCTCTCGGGATGGTTTGGTTTGGCACGGCATTACCGACACCGCCATCCAGGTCCCATTCATTTCCATCTCCATAATTGTAGTACTCACCAGTCGTTAGTAACCACCACACGCTGTTTTGCTGCCCGGCACGAAGCAGACCCAATTCTCTCGTTCCAACGTAGAGGTAAGCCCGGCGAATGTAGAGAGAGCTGTTTGATCCCGAGTTACCGGAAATACCCGTATTTGTGTTGCTGATGGTTGAAGCACTGTCACGGAGTTCAGCTGCAACCCCGTACTCGATCCCGTTTTCGGTCATCCCGTCGAATCCGGGATAAAGGCGCAAGAATCCAACAATACCAACCGGGTTGAGCTTGTATCCGTTGACGTTATTGGCAGACGAACCAATCGCATCCAGTTGGACGTCCAGCGTTCCGTTGAGGTGGACTTCAACTGTGCCCGGTGCAGGTGGCTTTAGTGCTTGGGCGGAGGCCGCATTCATGGCTATGGCAATCAGGCCAAGCGACCCAACTGCCGCCAAAAGGTAAGTGCGCATTTTTCCCCTCTTTCGGGCAACAATTTGCCAGCCCAGCTTTCTTCTGGCCATACCCCTCGCGACCGCCGGTGTGGCATGGGCGGCAACAGATGGATGGTATTAGCCACCACGAAAGTATCTAAATCAATGATTTAAATCAATAATGGTCTCGTGGCTCGGCGTCGCTTAATAAAATAAGGCTGTTGATAATGTTGCTGCGTCGCCACGGGGCATTAATTAGACCTCAAGAGGGCGCCGATAGCGCCCGCGCCGCCGCAAAACGGCGCGAGTTCTGCCATTGCGCCATTTCTGATCCCCCCCAGCGCCAGAACCGGAATTTTGCTTGCCTTTGCGAGTAGCCGCCAGCGCAGCGTGCCTAGCGCGGGAACCCCAGGATGGCTTGCTGTCGGAAATGCAGGTGAAAGAAACACCAGGTCGGCGCCGACGCCGGCGGCGCGCCGCAATTGCACTGCGTCATGGGCTGAGGCGCTGATCCATCCGATGCGTGATCGAATTAGTTTGCGCCGTCCGCCCCTTAGGTGCAGCCCCGCGCCAAGCATTGCGGCGAGCCGAGCGTCATCGGCGACGACCAGAGGAATCCGCCGTGCGCGGCAGATGGCGGCAATCCGACGCCCAAGCGCGCGCCTGTTTGGGTCATCATCGTGGCGAAACAGAACGCCGGTGATATCGCGCGGCAGGGCTTCGATTACGGTCGTTGGATCGGGTAAGCGGACGTGGTCGGTGATCAACCACAAAGTAGGATAGGCGGCGCCACGTCGTCGCTTGACCGCGCGTGCTCCAGCGATCAGTTTCTGATCCATGTTTCCAAATCCCTCAGCGTCCCAAACAGATTCCGTTCCCGATATCGCGAGTAATCTCGCTAGCCTTCGTGCGCGAATCAACTCTGTAGCAGGCGAGCGTCAGGTTACGCTGGTCGCAGTTTCGAAAGGCAAGGACGCCAGCTTGGTTGAACGGGCTATTGCTGCCGGCCAGACAGTGTTTGGCGAAAATCGCGTTCAGGCGGCGGCGACAAAATTTCCTGCGTTGCGCACGGATCATCGCGGTGTTGGTCTGCACATGATCGGAGCGTTGCAAGTGAACAAGACACGGGATGCCGTGAGGTTGTTTGACGAAATCGAGAGCCTCGACAGGCCCAAGCTGGCAGATGCGCTTGCCTATGCTGCCGATCGTGAGGGGAAGCTCCCTTATCTGCTTGTGCAGGTAAACATCGGTGACGAGCCCCAGAAATCCGGTGTGCCTCGGGAGGAGGCCGATAGCTTCATACGGGTTATGCGCCAGCGTTTCGGCAAAAAGCTTCGTGGTTTGATGGCGATCCCGCCGGCTGGTGTTGACCCTGCTCCGTATTTCCGGGAGCTCGTCGCGATGGCCGATCAGCATGGTTTGCCAGTCCGTTCGATCGGCATGTCAGGTGATTTCGAAATTGCAATTCGCTGCGGGGCGACGCAGGTACGTATCGGTTCCATGCTATTTGGACGGCGCGGTTAACAAACCTTGGTGTGGTCTGCTGCCGTTCGCGACACAACATCGCGAGCATCTTTCCGTGGGTCTTCAAAGAACATGCCTCGCGTTGCGGTATCAGCGTCCTGTAGCTGGGGCGCACGTCGTGGCTGTCAGCTTAGCGAATAGTAGCTCATCAAATTCCCCGACAGGGATCTGTACGTTTATCCCTGTTGGTGAAATCCGAAATGCAGCAATGCAAACAGCACTAAACCGGCAAGAAATCCGACCAGAGTGCCGTTAACCCGGATGTACTGAAGATCGCGGCCAACACGGAGTTCAAGCTTTTCCGTAATCGTCTCGGCGTCCCAGTTACCGACGACGCGCGCAATGAAGCCGGCAATTTCCGTTTGGGCGGCTGGCAGCAATCGCGCGACGACGATCCCAGCGGCAACTGAAATTCGGCGCCGCGAGG
>JAJZCS010000004.1 GCA_021829055.1 Pseudomonadota bacterium | reverse complement strand
AATACCATGGCGATAGCGTTTGGCCTCGAACGCAACCAAACAAAATCGAAGGCCGGGCAGATCTTGGATCCGCCCGGCCGCGACAACTTACAAAACTAAATGAAAACGACTTCGTCAGACAAGTTGTGTTTACCCGAACTGGCGCGACCGTTATCCTTTCACTCCGCAGGCTGCCCTGAACCGGACAGAGCCTCTTCCTCCCGGTGATAACGAGCCTCGACCGGCCGCAACACCAGCAACACAATGATGACCGCAATTACATTGATCACAGTCGTCACGTACAGCACGCTGCTCCAGTTGTGCGTGCTGGCAGCTACAGCGGCAGCAATCGGCACGATGAAACCCGCCAGACCTTTGGACGTGTATAGGAACGACAAATTGACAGTTGCGTACTTAGGCCCAAAGAGGTCCGTACACATCGCTGGAAACAGGCTGAAGATTTCTCCCCAGCACAGGAAGATAACACCAGCCATCAACACAAAGCCCCAAGCGAACGCGCCTACAACCGTCATCAGAAAGTACGCTACTGCGCCGAGGCCAAACGCTATCGCCATGGTATTCGAATGGCCAATGTTGTCGGCTATCCAGCCAAACAGCGGCCGAGCAATACCGTTGCAGATGTTGGCAAAAATCAACGCAACCGAAAGCGTTGTCGCGCCAAGGAAAAGCGGCCCGTTTGCTATACCGTATGACTTTGCAATGACAGCTAGATTCGCAGCCGCCATCAGACCACCACCCGCCATAAGAACAAACAGCACATACAGCACCCAAAATACCGGAGTCTGGAGCATTTGCCCCGGTGTATGACTGCGCGATGTCTGATGCACCTTCACTTGCGTTACAGCCGGAGCCTCACCGGCATACGGCGCACGAATAAATTGGGACGCAATCATAATGATAGCTCCCTGAATAATGCCAAACCATATGAACGCCGAGGAAACGCCGACCGACGCCAGCACCATTCGAATTGGGATGATGGTCAGAGCCGCACCCGCTCCAAATCCCGCCGCCGTCAGGCCCGTCGCCAGACCGCGCCGGTCCTTGAACCATTTCGTGGCGTTGCCCACAGCCGTCGCGTAAACAGCACCCGCTCCCAAGCCGGTTATAGCGCCACCAAAATAAAGAAGCGACAATGAGCTGGAACTTCCTTCAATAATCCATCCCACAGCGACAAGAAGCCCACCGACACCCATCACAGTGCGCGGTCCCCATTTGGGTCCAAGCGCATCAGCAATCCAACCGTCGATCGGAGTCGCCCATGTTTCGAGCGCAATAAACATCGAGAACGCGAACTGAATGTCGGTAACCGCCCAGCCGTGCTTATTATGCAACGGCAACACGAAGAGCGCCCACCCGTACTGGAGGTTCGCAATCATAACCATGCAGATAACGCCCAAAATCAAATGGCGCCAGCGCTGCGACACATTGCCTGTCGCAGCAGCGCCCTCCCCACCGACGCCACCAGGACTTCCGTTGTTCGGCATTACTTCCTCCGCCTGAATATTATCCGTTGCTTTTCACAGATCTGTCACCGCACATTGCCGAACCTGAATGGCGGGCTACAACTTTCGCCGATGCGGGCAAGCTTTGACTCCACATTACCGACAGAGTCCCACAGCCGACACAGACGCTCAGCGCTTCCCTCGACATGAGCAATGACCTATCTGTCGGCATTATACCACCCGACATCACGTTGTCTATCGAAATTTGGCAAAAATACGGACAACAGATCGGACCGGTTTCCGGGTATAATCATTACAAGTTTTGGTGCACGCTCATTTACATCCCATATCAGCCTTCAGTCGGACAGCCGGTCGCTGGCTAACAACAGCAGCTCGCGTTACCCGAAATTCCTTGGTTTTATGTCGCATTTTCAGAGGCAGGATGTCCGAAGATCCTTTCTCCAAAAGTTATTTTCGGACGCAGCGGCTCTCTCTGCCCGTGCGACATATACGGGTCGCGCTAAGCTATATTCAGATCTCCATTGCATCAGGTTGTAGTGCGCCTACTTCTCGCCACCTTTTAAAGGAACCACCGCGTCGGCTATGCTCGACTGCAACACAAAAACTGTGTTACGTGGAGCCAGCCTCGTGAGGGCACGTTCTGCAACGACTCCCGTTAGACAGTTGCCTCGCTTTCTTTGCTGATTCCCCCAGGCGTTGCGAACCCCATTGTACGATTTGACGCTCCCGGACGACATGTCCGCGGAACTGGCAGTATATCGCCCCCGCTCCGCAATCACAGGCAAGTCGGTCTCTTTTTCGTGAAAACCACCGGTCAGCGGTCAGGTAGCATTACAGCTACGGCGTTTCCAATGAACCAAAACGCGCAGCGTTTATGCCCTTACGCCAACGAACTATAATCGCCGACTTACCCGAGACGCTCTATTATGAGGTTGAAGCATTGTAGAGATCAACTTTCCCGCCACCTTCGCAACAATATCAAAGCCTGAACAAGCCTCCAATCATGACCGATGCATTTTCTGGTAGCGCTGTCACACCGGCAACAGACCGCACATGCTGCCCAGCCCTTCCGAATACAGATCTCGCAAGATCCGAAGCGCCATCCATCACCTGGTTCAGCGACGCAAAACCGGGCGCCGCCGCCACATATCCGTCAAGGCTCACCAATTCGGTTATCGCCTCAAGCCCCCCTTCTAGCGTCGCCTCGAGTTGCCCAAGAATATTAATTAAGCACAGTCGGGCGGCGCGAATCCCTTGTTCAGTTTCTACTTTATCGCCCACAAGGCCCTTCACCGCAACAACGCCACTCTCTATGGGAAGATGTGCTCCGACATAAACGTTCTTGTTGACGACACGGACGAGCTCGTAGTTCGCTGCATGAATCGGCACCTGCGGCAAAACGATCCCTAATTCTTTCAGCTTCTCGTCAATTAATTGTCTTTGATCAGATGCCATGCCCCCTCCATGTATTCGCTCGTGTTGATATATTTAGGAAGCTGACCATGCCACCTAACTCGAATGCGCTCGGCTCTCGTAACAATCTGAATAGAGCGGCAAGCACGTGCTGAAGCTCAGTATCCGCGCTCGCCGCCATCCACACCTCGTTTCATACCGCTCCGGCGTCAACCAGCCACCTCTTCAGTACCAAACGATGTATAACGTTGCAGCAACCCAAGGACGACCGGCATAACCACCAGCACCATCGGCAACTGAACGATGATACCCGAAATAATCGCAACTGCCAGCGGTTGCTGCATCTGGTCTCCTGATCCGCTGATCGCAGCACCGAGAGGAAGTAGTGCAAGAATCATCGCCACCACGCTCATCAAAATCGGCCTTAGTCGATTGAGTGCCGCGTCAACTAAAGCTTGTCGTGCCGGCCGATTTTGACACAGCATCTCATACTCAGACACATAGAAAATAGCCATTTCTGTGCCGATACCAAGTATCATCACCATGCCCATCAGAGCCGTGATATTTAGCTCGATGCCAGTAAGCCAAAGGCCGACGAACACCGCGCTCGATGAAATTACCGATGTGCTGACAATTATGAGTGGCAGCAGGTAACGCTCATACAAGAACAAGAGCAGCACCAATTCGGCAATCAGAGCGGCAAGGAACACTTCGATCATACCGCGGAAAGCAACCTCTTGCTGCTTGAACTGCCCTCCCATCGTGTAGGTCACGCCCGGTGGGAGCACTCCAGGTTTTGCAAGAGCTCTGCGGACCGCAGCGGCCGTGCTGCCTAGCGATCTCCCCGCAACCTCGCCGGTTACCTGTACGATCTGCGCCAGGTTCCTGCGGGTTAGCTCTGGTTGCCCAGCAACAAAAACCACGTGCGCCACGGTGCTCAGCGGCAACACGTTTCCATCAGGCGCGCGGATCGGCAGATTCTTCAGATCATTCCGATAAATCTTTGGTTCGGTTTGCTCGTCCCTCCGCAACAAGCTGCGCTCCCGCGCTATCCCGGCTGCCTGCTGGCCTGCCGGATCGCTCCACACTCGAATGCCTACATCCCCCAATGTACCAATATACTTTGTTACCACGACCCCGTGAAGGTAGGAGTTTACCTGATTCTGCACTTCGGCCACCGTCATGCCCTCCATAGACGCGGCATCAGGCTGGACCCGGATCTCTAGCGCGTCACCCGCAGGGACTACCCCGTTATTTACGGACGATGGCTCGATACCGCGTACGTCTGAGATTACATCGGCGACTTTCTGGGCGGCGTCTCCCAGAATCTTCGGATTTTTTGCACTGAGGTTGATCACAATCGGTTCAGGTCGCCCGACCATATCCCCAATGTTATCAGTCAGCAGCTGGTCCGAGCCAAAATTGACTCCCGGCACCTCCACCGCAACCTTGTCATCAATCTGGCCCATTACCTTCCATATATTCGGCCGTTTGCCCGGCGAAATTAACTTCACGTAAATGTCGCCCTGGTTTGGCTCGTTCAGATCGCCCCCCAAGACCGGCCCCGGTACGCCGGGAAAAAGCCGCAACATATGGATTCGTCTTGATAATGTGTTCGACTTGCAGAAGCTCACGGTTGCTCTCTGGAAGAGAAGTCCCAGGATTGGTCTGATAATTGAAGACAAATCCCCCCTCATCCATTTTTGGCAAAAAACCGGATCCGGTGTGGACGGCCGCAACGTACCCCACGCCAATCAACACCAAGACCGCAACACCAGCCAGAGCAGGGCGATGTTGGGCAGCCACAAGTACGCGTTCATGTGTTGTCTTAAGCCACCCCGCCTTTTCATGACCGGGATCGTGCCATTTTTCAAAGTCAATCAATCCCCGCGCAAAAATCGGCACTACAAAAGCGGTCAGCAGATAAGAGATGATCAGCGCAGATGCCATTGTAAGAGACAGGTATAGGAAGAACGCTCCCGTCACGCCCGTTAGAAACGCCAGCGGAATAAAAATGACGATTGTCGCAAGACTTGATCCCGTTAACGGTTTCAGAAACTCCTTAGCCGCAACAAATATCTCCCCTCTCGGATTGATCAGCCCAGGCGTTCCGGCTCTCCGAGCAATCTGCTCAATCATCACGATCACATCGTCGATAAGTAACCCTATCGACGCAGCGATGCCACCAAGGGTCATCATGTTGAAGGACATGCCGAGGACGTAAAGCAGCAGCGATGTGATTAGCACCGCCATCGGCACAACGATCATCGCGATCAACGTCACCCGCCAGTTCCGCAAGAAATAGAAAATGACCAATGCCGCCAGAAAAAGGCCGATCACTATTCCTTCTTGTACCGCGTCAACCGACGAGGCGACCAGTTGCGTCTGATCATACCATTTTATAAGGTGAACATATTTGGGCTGAGTTGCCATAAATCGCTTCAGCCTCTTCTCCACCTGTTGACGAAGTGCCACCATGTCTGCCGTCGGCTGCTGATATACGTTAATCTCAACAGATGGCAGGCTTTGATCTCTCACCATATACCAGCGCGGGGCGACCCCCTTTGTTATGGTTCCGAGATCTGCCAAACGCACAATTCCACCTTGCGCCGTTCGGAACGTCAAGTTCCCGATACTTTTGACGCCGGTAAATCCGTTGTTTGCAAACATCAAGTATAACAAATCCTGGTCTTGGAGATGGCCGATGCCTTTAATGACGTTCGCCTGACGCAATCCCTGCTCAACTTCCGCAAGCGTCAAACCGAACGCCTGAAGCTTGGCCGGATCAAGTTGAACTTGTATTTCGCGGTGACGGCCGCCTAATGTCCCAACCTCTGAGATGCCAGGAATGCCCATGAGCATGGGGCCAATCTGATATTTGGCGATCCTCAGCAATTTAACTTGCGATATCGTTTCCGACGTCAGCGAGTACGAAATGAAAGGCATGATGACGTTCGGCAACATTTGAATAACCTGATACGTCGTCCCTTGAGGCAGTTCGGGCAGGATCTGAGACAAAGCCGCCTCGACCTCAAGATAGGCGGTGTCCATGTTGCTTTTCCATGGAAAATCCACAAAAATCTCCGTGGATCCACGTGACGTTGTCGACTCGACATTCAGTGCGTGAGGAACGGCACGCAGCATCTGCTCAATTGGTGCAGTGACGTCATAGAGCTGCTGGCTCGCGGGCCGCGATCCTGATGAGACCTCAATTCGAATGCGGGGAAAGCTTACGACCGGATATACGCCGTACGGCATGTTTGCAATAGCGAACACTCCGCCAAGCGATAGCGCAACAGCTATCGCCACCAGCGAGCGCCGATGGTGCTCAATCCAGGCTACAAAATTCATTGAGCGGCCTCCTTTGGAGCGATCGTCATTTTATTGCCGTTGCTCAATTCGTAATTGCCAGCAAGCACAACAGGGTCGCTCATCACCAACGGACCAGAAACAACGTCCTTACTTCCATACGAACCAAGCACGTGAACATACGTCAGTTTAGCGGTCAAATCGCGCTCCTGCACAACATAGGTGTTGCCAGCATTGTCGATTAGGATCGCGCTATGCGGCACCACGTAGCCATCAATATGACCCGTGGTGATTTCTGCACGAAACATCTCACCCATTAGGACCTGTCCCGGTGGCGTAGCGATGTCAATCGGCACCAGCCCGTTTGCCGCATCGACCAATGCGCCGCGGAATTCAACAGTCCCCTGCAAGGTCTCACCCCCACCAATAGGTGTCAGGCGCACCGGGTCGTTTATTTCTATCTTTCGCGCCTTGCTTGGGATAATGCCGGCATGCAGCACCAGTCCACTTGGCTGCGCGAGTTCGACCAAAGCCGCCCCCTCAGAGACTATGGCCCCCGGTGTCGTTTCAATCTTGGTCACGAGCGCGTTGGACGGCGCCCGAATTATATTCGGTCCAGCTGCGCCCTGCATCTTAAGAGCGTTTAATGCGGCCCGAGCATCTGCCTCCGATTTTTCAGCGTTCAGGAGCGCTTGTGCTGTCGCAAGGTGAGCCTTTACAAGCGCATTCGTGCGAGTCACCAGATCACTTGCAACACGCAACGCGGATTCCGCCTGCGTGTAGGCGCTTTCACTCGCCGGACTTGGCTGAAGCCGAACTAGCGGCCCACCTTGGTTAACCAATTCGCCGAGCTTCACGTACACATTCGTCACAGCGGCCTGCAGCGGCGCCATGATCGTCTGGCGGCTGGACGACGCCGACCCAACGGTCCCATACACCGTCTCAATGGTCGGCAAGCTTCCGCGCACGAGCGACGTCACCTGAACCGGGACAACTGGCGTAGGTGTATCATCAGCAAGAGCCGCAACCGGTACCGCGAGCGCACCGGCAAGGATCGCAACGGAGAAAAGCGATTTCATGATTTAGTCACCTTGGGCTGAGGGACAATTCTGGTTTGGGGAAGGCCAATACCGAGCTCGATAGCGAGCGCCAGCCTGTCCGAGTCGAAGCTGGTACGCAGGGCGATCAGTTCAAGTTCACGCGCCAGTGCGGTGGTTTGGTAGTCAACCAAAGACCGCTGATCGAGATTTCCTTGATCATAGGCTTCTTCGGCGTCTTTGGCCTCCAGCCTCGCGGTCTTCGCTTCCGCTAGAGCGCTACGAATATCCTTTCCGAGAACGGCAATGCGCGCTGAGAGTCCCTTAACCATACCAGCCGCCTTGTCGAGTTGGGCCTGGTACTGGGCGTGGAGAACCTCGCGTGTCGCACGCGCGGCAGCAATTCCGCCCTGGTTCTGGTTAAAGATCGGCAAATCCATGGTCAGCGTTGGACCAATTGAAAGGATGTTCGATGTATCCGTTCCGCCAGCCGGCCCGAGCGACAATGCTGGAAACTGGCCAAGAATGGCTGCGCGAACACGGTTTTCCTGAGCGGCGTATCCAAGCTGAAGAGCCACCAGATCCGGTCGGCGAGAAGGTAGTGTGGCCAGCAGGGCCCCTGCCGACGCCGGCAGCGCGGGAATCACAGGCTTGCGGATTTCAAACCGAACCGAAGGCACTAGGCCCATCAAGGCGTCAAGCTTCTGCCAATTCTTTATTTGAGCAATTTTTGCCATAGCAAGCGCCACGCTTGCGCCAGCTCTCGCTGCCGCAAGCGGCGCCTCCGCCGTCAAGTCAAGACTGCCGCTCGCAGCCGCTTCCCGCACGGCCACAAGTTCGTCAGACAACAGCTTGAATTCGCGTGCACGGTCCCGAATCTGAATATTCGCGTAATAGATCTGCGTCGCCAGGAGTCGGGCGTCCTGCGCAACCTGCCACTCATCCCATAAGAGTCGTGCATTGACGGATCGAAGCTCCGCACGTGCCGCCGCCACCCTCGCATGGTATGTTATTAAGGACGTGATATCCTGACTTAACGAAGCCGCATAGGACGGCGTGCTGGCGCCCACACCTGGCGGGCCGTAAATCAGCGCCGCAAATCCTAGCCCCAACGATGGATTGGGCAAAAGCGACGCGTTAATCAGCTGCGCCTTAGCCAGACCCATCTCCCCGCGCTCCGATCTCAGGCCGGGGTCGTTAAGGACGGCGAGAAGCCCGATTGTCCCGACAGAAAGCTTCCGACCCGTATGAATTTTAGCCGGCAGTTGGCCGGGCCTCGCGGCCGGGATCGTATGATCCAAAGCAGCCACATCCGACGCAAGATTAGGCGTCTTCGCCAGCGGCTCGGGCCTGTAGCTGGCACAGCCAGCCAGCATCAAGACAGCGGCCAGCGATCCGTAAGTTCGCCAACGGCACATCATGAATTTTGATTCCTGCTGATTGGCCCGATCATATAAATCTGGCCATTGTTAACGTTAGCTAGATTGGACGTCACACACCTACTCATTTTTTTCTTCGAACGTTCTAACGGTATTTTAAAAATACTCTTCTCAGCTAAAATCCGCCGCTAGAAGAGCGCATCAATGATGCGCCCCCAGACGAATTCCCTGGCACAGTCAAGAGCCGGCGTCCGCTCTGCGAAAAAGCCAAACATCGGACCTCACGCTACGCACGGAAACCAGCACCTCTTGACGCGGGATGCCGAGCAACACTTACAGACCCATGCGCTCAGGAATTTCCGAGATCACAATTCTCTGGCCTCGCCGCAAGAGGCACCGTCAGCCCACCAACGATCGGGAGGGGGACTCGGACCATGAGAATGGACCGACGATGCTTTGCACGAGCTATTAGTTCTTCACAGGCTCATAAACATCGAGGGAGGCATCACCACCCGCGTAAGCGTAGATCATATGCGTCTCGGGGTCGACGGCACCCGAGTGGGTCGGCTTCGCCATCCCTGTCTTTACCGTTGCAATCCGCTTCATGTCTTTAATGGAGTATACGTCAAAGCCGGGAACGGCGCCTTCGAACGCGTAAACAAGCCCCAGGCCCCGATCCCAGGCAACGGCGTCAACACCTGACGTTTCAGGAAGCTGCTTCTCGACCGCCAGTGTCGCAGGATTGATGATCAGCATGCCTGCTTTCTTTCCGTTTGGCTGAACGCCATCCGTCGTCGCAACCCAGAGGGCATCATCGTTTTCACGGAACATGTCCTTCGTACCGCCGAATTTGTTCAGCTTGCACTCGTAGTTCATCTTGCCTTCGATCGCGCCGGTATTCGCGTTCAGCTTCAGGACCCAGCAATCATCTGTTGCAAAAATCGTACTTCCGTAAAGATTGGCAACGTCGGGGCCAGAAACCGGCTTCTCTGGGTAAAGGGCATATTTGGTAATAAATTGCGGATGAGCAGTCGCCGTATAAACGTCTATCCAGTTGTCGTCATCGCTGACCACATACAGCTTGTGGTTCTCGCGATCGATGAACACACCGTCAGGCGACGTCCCAACGGTATTGACGTGATCGACGACGTGCCACGTTTTCTTGGAAATAACGACAACCTGATTAACCTTTCCGGCGCCCGGCCCTTCCGCTGCCGTTTCATAAATATAATTAGCATCGTAGGTCATTGTGTTCGGAGCCGGAATTTCCTTTCCCGAAAAGAAGTGAATGACCTTGTTCGTCTTGGTGCTGACAACGGCCATTCCGTTAATCAAGGAGACGTATACGTCGTGGTTACCTGGATCGTAGGCAACCCAGTCGCCATGGCCACGCTTTGTCGGCAGAGGGATCTTATGAACGAGCTTGAAAGTGTAGCCGCCCGCTAACGCAGTACCGGCCATGAGGCCACTTACGACCGCAGCACTGGCCAGGATTTTCATGCAACGCATATTTCACTCCCATTTTTTTGTCACTAACGCGTTTCTAGTTGCGGCTGCCTTCGGCTTTTCGCCGGGGCAGCTAGGCACGGCACCCGATGGTCGTCCCGGCGTGGACGGCGCCGGAACGACCACACGGGTCAATTGTTATTTACCAAAAAGATAGCCAACCTCGACCAGACCAACGACCTGGCTTGAGTTATTGCCATTCTTGCCCCAACCGGTGCCCGGCTGAAAGCCAGCCACATTCGTGAAGTCGACGTCCGGCCGGATGAAGAAGTTGTCGTTATCCCAGGTCGGGCAGATCTGCAGGCTGGTGAACGTCGTACCCGGGCTGAAGGTGCCAGGGGCCCCCGGCAAGCCAAACTGCAGCCAGTCACCATAGGTCTGCGCATTCGGATCCGCTTTGTCACCGTTCTGATAAACAATCTGCGGCTGAACCGTCAGCGACCATTTTTTGGTAATGGCATACGTCAGATCAACCATTGCCGCCGCATTGTAATAAGTCGTTAGCGGCGCGGCGGCGGCAGCATTGCCCGCTTGAACCGAGCTCCTCGGCAGCCATTGGTATTCCGCTTCGGGCGAGAACGTCCACGGCCCCCAAACCCATTGCGCACCAAAACCGATCAGCGAGCTGTTGTTTTCAGCGAAAAAAGGGCCAGGGTTGCCGGTATGGCCCATATTGGTGTGACCAAAGGCGATGAGGTTATCCGAGCCGCTCGCATTCAGGTTGTACGTCACCAGGTAGGACAGCATGTTGTGACGGCCAGTGTGGTAGGAGTCCGACCACTGGAGATTAAGCGAGGCCGGGCCATAGAAGAAATTGAGCTGAGGACCATACGCCGGCGTCGCCTGCATGTTGTTGAGGTTACTCACCAGCGGCGTCGGGTTCATCCAGTCAAAGCCGATTTCAGTTCCCTCGAGCGAAGGCATCTCACCGCCCGAAATGCTCCAGTACTGCGACGGCTGAACCGTAAGCCACCATTTAAATGTCGGCCCACCCGGGAACGGATCGCCACCAGACCCGAACCGGTCAAGGCTGTTGAACGCTCCATAGTCGCTCGTGATACCCGTCGCAGGCGTCTGCCAGGCACCACCCCAGTAGGTGACATGCAGCCACCCGTCAGCCTTGTGGATCTGGACCGCCGCCAAGCCCATGCTGTACTGCAAGTTCGGCGAAATACCACCAATGTTACTGAATGTGTGCGGCGTCGCATTCGTAAATGCCGCCATAGAACCATCGATACCGCCCGAGAACTGCCATTTCCCGCTCAGCGGCCCCATGTCCTTGATCGTGACCGTATCGACCGGCACATTGGCCCCAAAACCGCCCGCGCCGACCGCAAAGCTGGCCTTTGGAAGGGCAAACACTCCAACGCTAAGTCCCAGTGCATAGAGTAAGTGCTTCCGTTTCATTATAAGCCTCCTGATGTTTTTGTTAGTCCCAGTCTTTTTGCGTGAAGCTTTGCTTCTGAACTCGCCGGACCGCACGCACCAGCCCAACAGAGATAGCTTGCCGAACCCCGGAGCCACGAACAGCAACTCCGCAACGACATTGCAGAAACGAGAGGAATTGTTGACAAGGCAACAGTCAAAGGAATAGCGAACGCCCAGGAATGCCGGCGCCTCCCATCACGGAACGGAGGAACGAAGCCTCACCTCCCGAGAGATCCAGAAAATAGCTACACCAACCACTATCCAAGTCACACACCTCCCAACGCAATTGCATTGTGCTTATCAGCTTAGATTTGCGTAGTACATCACGCTTTTGTTGCCAAGTCCGAATTGTGGCCCAACAACTTTTTATAAGCCTAGGGAGTTATGGTACCTAAAATACAAAATAAGATGACGAGCGTCAAGCGGATTCAGCCGACGAATATCACGATACGGTGATAGTTGGTCTCGGGATCTCTGTCCAGCGTTCCGAAAAATGGCGATATTGCGAGGACCAATCTACACCTTCCACGTCCGGCTTTTCCCTTCCATTATAGCGCAGGCCGATTTTCTAATCGAGGCGCCTGTGTTCTGGCGGCCCTGTTTCGTTTCCGTCGGATCGCCCTCACGGCAGCCCGCGGTCCGGCCGCGAGTCGCTCTCAAAATTAAAGCGGATCGGATAAAAAGCCGCTCGGAACGAACACTCAATCTGGATGACGCTGATCAGGCTGCGTCGGATGCCCGATCGGCGCGCTTACGTGCATGGGGATCAAGGTGCCGCTTTCGCAACCGTATGGCCGAAGGCGTAACTTCGACCAGTTCGTCATCCTCAATGTACGCAATCGCCTGCTCCAGGCTTAACCGCCGCGGGGGGACGAGCAATAGCGCCTCGTCCTTCCCGGCAGCCCGGATGTTCGTAAGCTTTTTCTCCTTAATCGGGTTTACATCCAGGTCATTCTCCCGGCTGTGTTCACCGATAATCATCCCGACGTAGACCTTTTCACCCGGACCGACGAACATCGTGCCGCGATCCTGCAGGGCAAACAGCGCGTACTGCACGCTCTCGCCGTCAGAATTGGAAATGAGGGCACCGTTGCGGCGGCCCACCAGCGTTCCGCGCCACGGCCCATATCCAATGAAGTGGCGGTTCATCAGGCCGGAGCCTCTGGTATCCGTAAGGAATTCACCATGGTATCCGATCAACCCCCGGCTCGGAATATGAAACGTCAGGCGCTGCTTGCCGCCACCTGACGGCCGGATGTCCCTCAATTCGCCCTTACGTCCGCTCATCTTTTCGACGACGACACCAGCGTATGGCTCGTCGACATCAACGAGCACCTCCTCCATTGGCTCCTCACGCTGAGCCGTTTCATGATTTTCCCTAGTGAGCACGCGCGGACGACCAATTGTGAGTTCAAACCCCTCGCGCCGCATTTGCTCTATCAGAACACCAAGCTGCAGTTCACCGCGGCCGGACACCTCGAACGCGTCCGTCTCGCTGGCGTCAGCCACTTTTATTGCGACATTACCCTCCGCCTCGCGCAGCAACCGGTCGCGAATTTGTCGCGATGTCACCTTCGTACCTGCCCGTCCCGCCAGGGGACCGTCATTAATACGAAACGTCATTGCCAAGGTCGGCGGGTCGATTGGGGTGGCAGGCAACGGAACCGTAATGTCCATTGCACCGATCGTATCAGGCACGGTTGCCTCTTTGAGACCGGCAACGGCGATTATATCGCCCGCCGAAACTTCCTCGACCGGCACACGCTCCAGCCCGCGAAAAGCGAGCAACTTCGTCAACCGTCCGGTCTCGACTGCGTGGCCATCGAGGCTGATCACCCGAACAGGCATATTCACCGTCGCCCGTCCTCGCTCAACACGGCCGGTCAGTACGCGGCCGAGAAAGTTGTCGCTTTCCAGGATTGTCGCAACCATTGCAAAAGGTGCGTCCTCAGGCAGGACCGGTGGCGGTACGTGACTCACAATCAGATCAAAAAGCGGCGCCAAAGATTCGCGCGAGCCATCCAGCGTGGGAGAAGCCCACCCCTGCCGCCCCGAGGCGTAAAGCATCGGAAAATCAAGCTGCTCGTTGTCCGCGCCTAGCGCCGCAAACAAGTCAAAAACTTCCGTATGAACTTCGTCGGCTCGCGCATCGGCCCGGTCAATTTTGTTAACCACCACGATTGGTCGGAGCCCGCGCGCCAGCGCTTTGCCCACTACAAATTTGGTCTGAGGCAGGACCCCTTCGGCTGCGTCAACAAGCACCACAACCCCATCGACCATGTTCAGAATCCGTTCAACCTCACCGCCAAAATCCGCATGACCGGGCGTATCGACGATATTGATCCGTATACCACGCCAATCAACGGCGGTACATTTCGCCAGAATCGTGATTCCCCGCTCGCGCTCGAGGTCATTGCGGTCCATGACACGCTCCACAACCTGCTGATGCGCGCCAAAAGAGCCCGACTGCTTCAGCAGTTGATCAACGAGTGTCGTCTTACCGTGGTCAACGTGGGCGATTATCGCCACATTACGCAGCATCTTCTGAGTCATATTTTCTTTTAACATCCTTCGGGAGCTTCTCGTTGTTCCCTACACGCTATCCGGTCTAAATGCGAGCAGCAAGCATGGAGCGCACGGCATAGCCGGTCACCACCTCGGCAATCCCACGCGGACTTATGCCGTTGACGCATGGCGCTGCAGGGAATGGAACAAAAAAGAATATTCTAGATGCTGGCGTCATGATAACCAGTGAAGTTCGTAGCGCCGCTCCCTGACAAAGCGCTAGCAAGCCTGGTGTGTTGTCTTGTTCAAGCTGCCTGCAGGCGCTGGATGCGCCTGCAGTTGTATATAGGCCCAGAGCGATCAGGGTCCACTCGATAGCGACCTTTTGCAAGCCGCGCAGGACGGGAACCCGACAGGCTGCTAGCTGGTAACCCAGACACACGGCGACGGTGCCGGATCTGCGACAGACACGCCGATGGAGGATTAGGAGACCCGTGTTGGGGGTCGACCGGGATGGTGGAATCTGCGTAGTTTATGCGGGATGAGGTTCGGCGGGTCGCTGTTGGTTCGGTTGCGTGGTGTTTGCGGGCGATCGGGCTCCGGCGGAGAGAATGTTGAGGGTACGTTTGAAATTGTACGCGAGGGCGGTGAAGTGTGCCGGCGGTTGATCTCGCCATTCCGGGATTTGGCCACAAGAACCACGTCGCGATCGACCGTCAGCATGGGTTGATCCGGACCTGGACGGTGAGCGATGCCGCGCGGCACGATGGGGCACAGCTGATCGGGTTGATCGACAAGACCAATACGGCCGCTTCGGTCTGGGCGGACATGGCGTACCGGTCGAAGAAGAATGAAGCCTGGCTGGCCACGAACGGCCTGCGCTCATGCCTTCACCGCAGGAAGCCCCAGGGTCGGCCGATGCCCCGCCGGACGGCGCTCGCCAACGCGGCGAGATCCCGGTCCGTTCGGCGGTGTCAAGCACGTCTTCGCCCGACAGAAGGGACCCATGGGTCTGGTCGTCCGAACCATCGGCATCGCCCGCCCGGGCAACGACGAAGATCGGCCTCGCTAGTCTCGTTTACAACCTGCAGCGTCTGGTCTGGCTCAGCGCGAGAGCCACGCCAGGATAAGCAAAACGCCAGAAAACGCAGTCCCGACAATCCCGCAGACCACAGAATTCGGGCCATCAATCCCACGTACCCGGCGCAAATCCTCCAAAGACAATCTTCAGACCCTCAAACCAACCCAATCAGACGGTTTTTCGAGGTGTCCAAATCTTTCTATCTGCCCGCCCCGCAGCTCCAGCCACAGAATGACACGATCCTGCACGTCAATACCGTGTATCGTGAAAATATGCTTCGACGCGTCGATCAATATGCGCAACTTCCATCAGAATGGCCCTTTCATGATGAACAACTGAGCGACCTCATCTTGACACATCCGATGCCGTGGGCCGTTCCACCCCAACAAATCTCCATGTGTGGCGACTACGTCGCTCTGGTCCCAACCCCCCCCCGCTCGAGATGGGTCACGGGGCTTGAGGTTCAGCATCGCTCTCCCACCGGTCGGGGTTATTTGACCGCGTATGGGACCGATATCAAACTCTGCCAGAATGGCACGCTGCAACGCATGATCCCTCGAAAGGCGCCGATCGTTAGCGTCCCCATTATGAGTGTGATTCTGGGACTCTGTCTTGTGACCGCGGCCCCGCAGGCGGCTGCTGGCACCACGTCACCAGGACTGGTGGATCCCGGCAAGGCTTGCATAAACGCAGCCCGAAGTATCAGCAAAAATGTTGGATTGCCGGCAGGCCTGCTGCATGCCATTGGCCTGGTGGAATCTGGATGGCTTGATCCGTCTTGGCTTCGTCGAACTCCCTGGCCTTATGCCGTCGACGTGGATGGAGCTGGCTACTGGTTTGGCAATGCCACGGCCGCCACACGGTTCGTCCAGTCCGCGCTGAGCAATGGGGCGCATTTCGTCGACGTCGGGTGCTTTCAAATTGACCTCGAGTATCACCCAAACGCGTTTACCTCGCTGGTGCAGGCCTTCGATCCGAAAAGCAATGCAGCCTACGCGGCGAAATTTTTGCTCCAACTCCATGCACAGTTCGGCTCTTGGCCGGCGGCGATTGCCGCCTACCATTCCGATGATCCCTCGCATGGGGAGCGTTACGCACGGCGTGTAATCGCCGTCTGGCGCCATACGTCACGAGGAGGAGAAAGCCTACCGAGTCAAACAGACCCCTACGTCATTCACATCGGCCCTCCCCAGCAGGGGTTACCTCACATTATCACCCCGTGACAGCTCGCCTCCTGTTCAATAACCGGGTGGTGGCGGTTGGCTCCCGTAATATCCTTGCGGCGGCGGTGCGGATTGTTGCGGCGTTGTCATTGCTCCCCCTAAAGCCCCAACTGCCCCTCCAATTAGCGCCCCTGTTGCAGCGCTCCCACCGGTGACAGCGCCGAGGGCTGCCCCAGCGCCAGCGCCGATTGCCGCTCCGCCCAGTGCCCGCTGCCCCGGGTTATAAGGGTTGGTGCACCCCGCGAGGGCCACTGCCGCCCCCAGCAGGACAGCGGCCCCAAGCCATGAAATCCTAGCCATGCCTTATCCCTCCAATTTAGACTTTACCCCACTATCGGGTCTTGACGACACTGCCTCTCACATCTTTGGCCAACTCGGTTCTGTAACCCCAAAATACCCATTCCTGCCAGTATCCCGGCAATTAAGGCACCGAAGCGTCCCCCGACGCCGGTCGCGTTCCTCCGAGAACGGAGAGAACAAAAAGTGGCCCGACCATCACGTAACGCAGATCCTCGAAGAACGACGACCGCCGCCCCTCGAGGTGGTGGCCAATAAAAAGGCCGAGCCAGCTAAAAAGCACGAACAGGATCGCGAGCCACGCGGCTCCGTGCGCCGGCAGTAATGTGACCCACACTACCAGCATGAAAATCATCACGACGGCCATTTTCAGCGCCATCGCGGCGTCAAGCCGGTAATAGTAAATGGATGCTACAGCAATCGAAATCAGAACCAGGCCGAGACTCAATGCCTGAATCAGCCCAATCGCGCCAAACAGAACTGCGGGAATACAGATGCACTGAACCACTTCAGAGCGTCGACCTTGGTGGCGCTCTGAATAGCGGGAGAGCAGGGTATCGAGTGTTGCGCTCATTGCATCAACAATAGCAGAATGCAGCGCAGCTTTACAAATGTCAGGTCAGGTGCGAATTCCGGGATGTACACTCCCACGCCAAAGGACCGAGCCATGGCATCGCAATCTGTTGTCGACGTCGATGCGCGGCACAGCTTGGAAAAGCTGGCAGCAAGCAAAGTCAACCGGAAGGCTGTCGCGACTTGGCTGTTCTTTACTTTTTCGATCATTGTCGAGATGTTCGGCATCGGCGCTTACGTGCAGAACGACAACGCAGGGCTGTCGATCATGGCTTGGCAGCCGGTCTCCGGTATAATTCCACCTTTAACCCACCATGAATGGGAACGTATGTTCGCGCTCTACAAAACCATTCCGCAGTACCGGCTGCTAAACCCGCATATGACTCTTGCCGGCTTTAAAGCAATTTTCTGGCCAGAATGGATCCACCGGTTGTGGGGACGCTTACTGGGTCTTGATTTCGGAATCCCTTTGTTCTGGTTCTGGTGGACAGGCCGATTGGAGCGGCGATTACGGCCGTGGCTCTTGCTGCTCCTCGTGCTAGGACTGGTGCAGGGTGTGATCGGTTGGTGGATGGTGGCCTCGGGATTTCAGCCTGGCCTGACGGAAGTAGCTGTCTGGCGCCTTTCTATTCATTATTGCTTTGCGACGGCATTGGCGATCGCTGTTTTTGTTACTGCTCTGGTTGTACTGAAACCGGCTTCCGAACGGCTGGCTCCGCCCGAGGCAGCGCAGTATCGGGTAGCGCGCGGCTTTGCCGTTGCCTCAATTATAGCAATCTGCGTTGCCATATTCGCTGGCACCTTTCTCTCCGGCCTCCATGCATATAACGTCGACAACACATTCCCACTGATGAATGGAAGATGGATGCCCAACGGTTACGCCAGCCTGCATCCGTTCTGGCGCAACTGGTTTGAAAACAAGGTAGCAGCACAATGGAACCACCGCGTGGTGGGAACGGCTGCGGCGGTCGCCGTCATCTCCTCGGTCGTGATAGCAATCCGCGCTAATGTGCCGCCACGCGCTCGCGATGCGTTTCTCGCCACGGGCGGATTATTGATTTTGCAATACTTTCTTGGTGTTACGACCCTCGTATCGAAAATCCTCGATTTTGGTGTCGTGCATCAGATGAACGCTGTGCTGCTGCTGGCTGCCGCAATCTGGGCCTGGTTCGAACTGCGTGGCCAGCACCCAGCATGAACCCAAAAACTGGCGACCGCCTCGTTGGAAACTGGCTGCTCGCAATTGCGGCGATGATTTTCGGAATGGTAGTCGGTGGCGGGTACGTCCGCACTGTTGACGCCGGCTTTGCGCTGCAAGTATGGAAGCCGATTGTGGGTTTTCTCCCCCCAGTTAGCGATGCTGGCTGGAAGCATCTTTTTGCGCTATACCAGAGGACGCCCCAGTTTCAGTCGTTGCATCCGGCCATGACGCTAACCCAGTTCAAGGCAATGGCCTGGCCAAACATCCTGGATCGTGACTGGGGCCGCCTGACGGGAATAGCATTCATTATACCACTCGCCGTCTTTCGGTGGCAGCACAGAATTTCAAATAGGCTGACGATATGGCTCTTGTTTATTTTCTCGGCTGGAGCCGCTGAAGCAACGATGGGTTGGTACATGGTTCGCTCGGCCATGTCTCCTGGTACTCTGTCCCCATCCCCTCTTTGGCTTGCTTCTCATTTCGTCCTGGCGATGATGATTTTCTCTGCGGTGCTGTGGGCGGCCCTCAGCATCCGAAATCCCGTACCAGTACCCGTTGAAGGAAGCACTCACCTCCGCCCGTGGTTAACGACTGCCATCGCGCTCATTATCGCCGCCATGAGTACTGGAAGCTTAGTCGCGGCAACAGGGGCAAATCGCGTTTACAATACATTTCCGCTGATGAACGGCCATGTCATGCCCCAAAATGCTTGGGCGTTGCACCCACTCTGGTTGAATCTCGTGGCCAATCAGGGAACTGTGCAGTTTGAACACCGGGCGCTCGCCACGGCAGCCACCGTAGTAGTCTTGATTGCCGCGGTTCAGGGCTTGCGCGTGCCGACGGGCACTAAGGCACGCGATCTTTTTCTGCTCCTAGCGCTGTCGGTATCGCTACAATATATACTGGGGATGACGGCTCTTGTCTCGGGAATGAATTCGATCGGCTATAGTCACGAGCTGAACGCGGTTTTAGTTCTCGCCGCGTGTATAGCATGCCGCCATACGGTGCGCGGCACCAACGCGACCATCCCATACCTAGTTACGAAGGCGGCTGAATGAAATCTGACACACTAGCAACAGCCGATCGCTTGTTTCACGGCAACGACGGCATTGATCCTTTGGAGGCGGCACGGGCCATGGCGCCGGTGCTCGACAAGGCTGATGATGGGGAGTTGTTCATAGAATACCGTGAGTCCGAACTCATCAGCATGGATGACGGCCGTATCCGCAACGCGAGCTTCGATTCGCACCGCGGCTTTGGCCTCCGTTCGGTCAGTGGGGAAGCATCACTGTATTCGCACGCTGGTGAACTTTCACATGCCGCTCTCAAGCGCGCCCTTGAAGTGCTGCGTGAGGCTCGGCTTGGCGACGCTGGCACGATCTCAGTTGCCCCAGCGCCGACACCAGCGCCGCTCTACACGAGTCTCAACCCACTCACGGAGCAAACTTTCGAAGCGCGTGCTCTTTTGCTTGGCGACATTGACGCGTACGCGCGGAACAAGGATTCCCGCGTGGTACAGGTCATGGCGAATCTTTCGGGTGAATGGCAGGTGGTGGAGATCCTCCGACCCGACGGCTCCCGTACAGCGGACGTCAGGCCGCTTGTCGTGCTGCATGTCTCGGTGGTGATGGAGCACAATGGCCGACGCGAGGTTGGGAGTCACGGCGCCGGTGGTAGAGAGACTTACACAAGCGTCACCGCGCCGGAATTCTGGCGCGCGGCTGTCGACGAAGCCATTCGCAAGGCCGAGCTTAACCTTGTCAGCATTGCCGCGCCTGCAGGCGAAATGCCAGTGGTGCTTGGTCACGGCTGGCCTGGAATTCTTTTACATGAAGCCATCGGCCATGGGTTGGAAGGCGATTTCAACCGTAAAAAGACATCGGCGTTTTCTGGTCTAATGGGCAGTCGAATCGCTTCAAAAGGTGTCACCGTCATTGATGATGGGACAATCCCGGGTCGGCGCGGCTCTCTTACCGTGGATGACGAGGGTACACCGACACAACGCACGGTGCTGATCGAGGATGGGATCCTCGTCGGCTATCTTCAGGATCGGCAAAACGCGCGTCTGATGAACATGCGTGCGACAGGCAACGGTCGTAGACAATCCTACGCACATCTGCCGATGCCGCGGATGACCAATACGATCATGCTTGCCGGTACGGCCTCACGCGAAGACATGATCCATTCGGTCAAGCGCGGGATCTATGCTGCAAACTTCGGTGGCGGCCAAGTCGACATTACGTCGGGGAAATTCGTTTTCTCCGCGTCCGAAGCGTACTTGATCGAGGACGGGCGGATCGGGCCACCCGTCAGGGGTGCTACGCTGATCGGCAACGGCCCGGATGCTTTGACCAAGGTTGAGATTGTCGGATCCGATCTCGAACTCGATCCAGGTATCGGCACGTGCGGTAAAAACGGCCAAGGCGTTCCCGTGGGTGTAGGACAACCGACAATAAAAATCTCCGGCTTGACCGTCGGTGGAACGGGCCTGTGAGCCATCGGTTGCGCGCATGGCATTGCTGGTGTGCTGGTGTCGCACGATTGCTGCGCTGACTTCGCATCGTCGGCGATGCGCCGCCAGGGCCTTTGGGTGGCCGCTCTGTGACGGGGTGGTAGCGGCGCGCGAGAGATTTGAGGTCACATTTCACAACGCGCCCGCACAAGCGCGCCGCTCTGCCCTCATACCGTAGGAACCCTCGGCGCATTCCCCAACGGCCAAGCCTGTCTCAACCTCGCCGCCGCCAGGCTCCGCCACATCGCCGGCACCACCTAGTCGACCAAACGCTATCTCGGCATGGGCATTCTTCCGCCGGCTGTTCGAAGTGTTGGAGGCGCGGCTGAAGGAGAGCGGCTACCCGGCAATGTCGGGTCAGATCATCGACTTTAGGCTCTTAAAGGAGGATCAAGGCGACCGAACGCAATTGGCTTAACCTATCGCCTGCGCTAATATCGCCTTCAGAATCTAGCTTTTCTTCCACCACCCAACGCCGTATCGTTGACCACTAGATATTTTGTGTACTCGAACGCTGAAACAGACGCGGTGGGATCGTGAAAGCCGACAAGCGGACGAACGCTGGCGTGGCAACGATTAAGGAGGCGCGTTCCGACGATGCCGGTCTGATCCTGCAATTCGACAATCGTGGCTTGGGAGACTTGGAGAACTGTATAGCGGCTATTGCTGGATGCAACCCTGCTTTTATCACGCGCCGGATAAAGATCGGATACTTTGATACTGCGGATTTCGCGTTACACCGTGCCGGCGTCATGTTGTCGGTAAGGAGGCGGGGAAAACGCCTCATCCAGACACTGTCAGGCCCCCCTCCTGGAGAACCCGAACGTACTATCAAATCGTTCCGGGAAGTCCGCGAGTTCATTCCTGATTTGATGGGACTTGAGCCAGATTTGGCCCCCGAGTGGCAGGTGTCCCTCAAACGGCTGGCAATCGAACCTGCCTTCGTCATTAAGGTTCGGCGTCGAGAATGCCGGCTTAAGATCGGCGTATCGGCCGTGCATGTAGTCATCGATCAGGGGACAATTGCATCTGGCGCACACGTGCGCCAGATGAGTGAAGTGAAACTGACCTTGGCCAGCGGCCAACCCCGTACAGTTTTTGAAGCGGCTGCGTGCATCTTTAAGAGTCATCGTTTTACCTTGTCGACCATGAGTCAAGCCACGCGAGGTTTCGCTCTCGCGATTGGCCAGCCTCCAGAATTCTCCAAATTCATACCCCTCTCGTTGGACAGGCAAGGCTGCGGGGACGCCGCAATAATTCAGATTCTGCGTGGCTTTCAGAATCATGTTCTCACTAACCATGACGCGGCCGCCGATGGACGCAACTCTGAAGGCGTGCATCAGCTGCGGATTGGGCTAAGACGCCTGCGCTCCGCACTCCGGCTGTTGCGTGGCATCATGCCGCCTGAGATCTTGGGCGGCTTTCTTGAAAATGCCCGATCTGCCGCGAACGACTGCAGCGCAGCGCGAAACTGGGACGTGTTTCTGACCGAAACGTTGCCAAAGATTGTCGATGGATGCAAAAACCTCGGCGACTTCGGCTCCTTGCAGCTAGCAGCTGAAAAACAGCGCGGTGAGGCCTACAACTCCGTCCGACATCTGCTTAGCGCCGAACCCTACGTACGGTTCCATCTAGCACTGGGCATGTGGATTGGGAGCGCAGAATGGCAGGCTTGTGCGATGGCCAGTCCCGGCCTTAGCGGTCCCGTCATCTCCTTCGCAACTACTGTTCTCATCGATAGCCATCGTCGTGTACATAAGCGCGGAGAGCATTTTCGTCGTCTTTCTCCGCAGGCACTTCACCGGCTGAGGGTCGCCGCAAAAAATCTCCGGTATATCGCGGACAGCCTGGGCTCGGTGATGGAAGATCTGACCCGCAAGCAAAAGCGAACACGACGTTATTTCCGTGATCTCTCGCGATTGCAAACCCAGCTGGGCTACGCCAACGACATGGTCACTACCTGCCAACTCATTGAGGCACTTAGTAACGACTGTTGGAGCACACCGGCGGTATCGCAAGCCGCTGGCGTCGTTGTTGGATGGTCCGCGCACAGTGTATCCGAATCTAATATGCTTCTTCGCATGGCCTGGCAGACCTTCCGCCGCCGCGAGCCCCCGTGGTCAAACAGTTCGGCGCAGCGGTAACCGCAATGAGTGAGGAATCCCGTATCTAGCTGTTTGTTTCCGGACTTTGATGGTGCGATCCATGTCTTATGCATGGAGGGAAGCACGATGGGCCAGATTCTTCATGGCGGTGCCACGCCGACAGCGGCG
>JAJZCS010000143.1 GCA_021829055.1 Pseudomonadota bacterium | reverse complement strand
GGCGCATAGACAGCTGCCGAAGGGTTGTAAGTTCATGCAAGTTGTTGTTTTTGTTCATACACAATCGCTAGATGACCAACGCGAATCCCGCTTCTCAGGCTGATTAGCACAGCCTTACCGCGCCACCCTCTCCACTCCTGGGTTCGGATTGGCCAGGGGGACAACCTGTTGCACGACACGGCCGGGGCGCGTTTCATCAGTGACTCGCGTACGCCGTTCCACGGCTACAGGGCGGTCGAGTCGCGCATTGAGAGCGGGACCGTCATTTTTCATCCACTCAAAATTCAGGGTCGTCGCAACATTGTGTGGGTGAGACGCTTCGGTGGGCCGCGGATCGTGCGCGCGAAGATCGCAAATTCTTGTAGGCGGCAGTAGACCTACATTGAATGACTGGTCGTCGGCCAGAGCGGACATTGGCCCCAGCTCGCGGCAACGACAGCCATGGTGATCTCAGCGGTCGCTGAGATCACAGGCACCCAGAGCGTAAACTTCCAGCGCCTGCGAAACGGCGCTATCAAACCAATGCGGCCATTCAGTATGCAATGAAGCGGACAGTGGCGTGAACGCGCGGATAGCTGACGAATCCCCGTTTTCCTAATGCCTGTGCGACGCGAACCCGCCAAAAATCTCAATGATCTCCTCGAAGCAGTTAAGTGAATGCTTTTGAACAGCCTTGATGTACGCCAGCTTTAATCGACCAAGATCAATACTTGCCAGGCCGGCGAACCGCGCCAGAACTTGTTTCCCGGGCATGCTGATTATCCATTCATCCGAATCACCCGAGCACGCTGCGTCTAGTTTTAGATACGTTTCTCGCACAAGCGCTTCGACTCTTGCAGGATCCAGCGCGCTTCTTGAGCGAGAAGCCTCCTGCAACGCCCGGTCTGCAAAAAGCGGAATCAGTGCATCAAGACTCTGTCCTTGTAAACCTTTCGGCATAACGCTGACGTTTCCAACATCCCTGCGAAGCTCGGCTGATACGATAAGACCGACGGCGTAGGCAATATTCTCCTTCGCGAGTCCCCGAAGGCGATTGCTAACTGCCTGTATATCTCGCAACCAGCTGTGGTCTGGTTCTAGCTCCTCAAATACAAGGGTCAACGCACGCGGGTCCAAGAAATAGTTCTCTAAGTGATAGCGGCTTAGATAACGAAGCTTCCCGGCTGCAGCGCTCTCCGTGGCCGCTGCTTTAGCGGGGTCGGTGACATCTCGATCACATACCATGAAGAAATCGACACCCCAGATCGTTTGAGACAGCACGTTGTCCGTTAACTGCTGAAAGGACTCTACTACCTGGCGGCCGCCCGAGGGCACGAGTACAAGCTCAGGAAAACGGTTTTTCAAAATAAAACCGTATGTCTGCTTGTCCAAACTGGAGGCGGCACCTTCGACGAGAACGATCTTCTTTCCAAGTGAGACTATCCCAATTGACTGGCCAAGCAGCCGCAATGCACTATTAGTTGCGTCGCTTTCAGTGACGATCACCGCTTGATTAGCCTGTGTCCCATCATCGGAAAGCTGCGCTGGTCGAATGAAGACAACAGTGTTTTCCAACGAAGCTGTGATAATGTCAGGAGAATGGGTGCAGAAGATGAACTGATTGTTCGCCCCAAACGTCTTGAGCGTCTGAAGAAGCCGATAACTGAGTTCCGGATGAAGGTGAATCTCTGGCTCATCAAAAAAGATGATGCAGTCCGAAGGTGCACGGAGGATGAAATCGAACACGATGTTGACGACTTCCCGTTCGCCCGAGCTCATTGCGCTAACCGGAAGACGTTGACCAGCGTCGTCGAAATACAGTTGCTGATTACGTGGATCCAGATCCAAGAGCATCTTTGGTCCCACAAGTTGGGAGAACGCCGCCTTGAAGAGTATCAACGGATCCTGAAAATCCAAGGCCATGGAACTTGCGCCCGACGCCTGAAGTTCCTTGGCACGCTTTGCAATTTGCTTCTCGTGGCTTTGAACCTTTCGGAACAAGGAATGTAACGTGTCCTGAAAGCGGGCCTTCAGACCACCGAAGGTCGTGTTCCAGCCAAGAGATTCACCCCATGGATCAATTACATCCCAATTGAACTGATAGGGCTGAATCTGGGCGATTGAGCGATCGCTTTCAAAATGGATGACGCTGCTCTCCCATTTTGTTCTGCTCTTGCTTGCCTGAAGCGTACGCGCGAGTTTTTGTAGATCTGGTGGAGCGGCAGTGTCCAGAGTCGACTGTCCCCAAGCAGATCGCTCGCGTTCACATGTCGCCTCGATGAGTAGTCGAACGCCACTTTGTTGTTGGTGATTTTGAAATCTAGCTATGAGCCCGTCGACAAGTCGGCTCTTGCCAACACCATTTTGCCCGGCAATGACGAGCATATCGCTGAGGCCGTCCACTTCGAAGCGACGTACCGGCAGAACATCTCGTGCCGCAATATTTCTGATTCGCATGTAGAGTCTCCCACGGCCCTTCGTTTGCAGCCATCTTATGGCCGCGCCAGCGTTGTTGTACCTCTTGGGCCCCCGAAGTGGCTGCTACCCAGCGTTGAACCACTGATCAGTGGAGCGGCTGCAACCGGTCGGAGGCGGAAGTCGGGATCAAGCGGTGACAGCGACCGCACCGCTGCAAGCGCCGCAATCGCGGTGCTTGGATCGCGAGCAATCATCCAACGTCGCGGTCAGACCTGGCCGGGCGCGGGCCATACGGCAAACCACGCCGAGGTAAATGTCAGTTGCGACTTATTTCCCCTCACCACTCGCGCGGCGGGAATGACAAGATGTTGCTTTGACGCCATGCGTATCGACAAGCACCGTCGAGATCGAATAGCTAGCACATGGCAATATATCTAATCGCTTCGCCAATATGCCCCACGACCTGATCCGCAATTGCCACATCAGAAATGATGGCTTTAATGGCCTTTTCGTCCATCTGCAGCCCGCCGGCTTGCGATTTCAAGACCCCTGCGGCGCTAGAAAAAACCCCGTCATCAGCACTATTTTTGGCGTGCAGCAACTGCGAAAGGCAAGTATCCAGCGAGTTATATTCATTTGTTAATTTAATCGCGATGGACACAGTGGGCGCAGCGTTGATCAGTGGCTGCAATAAGTTCTGCGCATTCCGGATCGACTGAATGGCGTTGGCGATGTTGGTTTTTTGCGTTTGAGAGGGCATTGCATGGCTCCATTCAATGGATCGCTACTTTACTTACTTCGAAGCCTTGAACAAGGTGACCGCCGCACGGCCCTCACGAACAAGGATGGAGATCGTTGAAGAAGCTTCTGCGCTCTTGGGATTAGCAAGTGCGCTGTTGGCAGAAACCAGTGCATCCAGCGCGACATTGAGCTGGCCAACGTCTTGTGGTTGAACAATCAAATGATCTAGCGCTTCATGAGCCTGGTAGATATCGAGCAAGCTCGCAGGCCCTCGCTGTTCGTGCGCGACCCTTACCGCAAGCGCAAAATCATTGGTTAAGGCAGTTTCTTTGCTTTTGAGTCCCTGGCCATCGTCAATATTTTCGGCTTTCAAAGCAGCAACAATAGTCTCCAGCGGCCCCTGCAAGCGTGCACTAGCATCGGCAATCTTCGGTTCCTCGCGTCGCTCGATGATGAATTTTGCAATGCTGCTCACGGCTGCATTTACCCCGGCGATCGTATTTGTCCCGATGGCGCTAAATTTTTCTTTCGCAGCGAGTGCCTCGAGGTTTTTGGCGACGTCGGAAGAATTACTGTCAAGTTGCGTCTCGTTCGAACCATTCGTCAAAGCGGTCAGTGAATCGGCATACAGAGTGATGGCGTTCAACAACTTCAGGCGTATTTGAAGTTGATCATTCGTCAGCTCCGTCGGATGGCACTGAAATACGAGGTCGAAATTTTTGTCTCGCGTGTCGGTTGCGTACGCATATGCCCGCTTGTAGTACGCTTCAGTGCATTCGGCATTTTGGACTTGGTGCAAAAACGCCATCTCCGACGCAGCGACGGCGTGGGCCCCTCGGTCAAACCTGGCGGCATTGCTTTGCGTTTCCGAATATCGCGCGAGCGTGCTGCATGCTGACAAGGAAAGAACGCAAATCGATGCGACAAAGACTGAGATTCTCATGCGTCCTCCAGCGGCGATGCTGTTGTGACTACGGATTAACTGGGCGCTTGGGTTGGGTTCGTTGATGGAACCCCTTGCCACGCAAGGACACAAGCGATCGCTTTGCTGCGAAAGGCAGCGCGCCAAAGCGCTGCGCCCGGGCGATTGACAACGGCATTTTGCCTCGGCGGACGGCCGATTTTGAGGAGTCTCGCGCATATTTCATCTCGTTTCGTTTGTAAGCTTCGCAAGCGTTTCCGGCATTGCAAAGCGGCGCTGAGGAGCGTCTCGATAGGATGCTTCATTCCGCTTCCCATCGCCGTTGCTCTATCAAACCCGACGTCCACTGCTTAGGACATGGCAATCGCAGTCTCGACATGCGCCGAGCGCCGGCTTTGGTGAATCAATGATCTCCTCCGGCACGAGTCGCGCTCCGTCTCGAGCGGCCCGTGCGGGGGCGATTGACTTGCAAGCTCCCATCACAGCTCTGGGGCGAACTTGCTACTGAGTGGCCGCTCCTGGCCGGAGCAGCCCTCAGCACCACTAGTTCGCACGTTCTGGAGGCGGCCGCTCAGTGTCCTACCGATCTGGCGACCGTTGCATGCAGCATTGCAGCCACTGCCAGCGTGTGCGCCCAACGCCTGCTCAGGCCGATCAGCACGCATAGGCCGTTCGACAGGTTCCGGAGCGCCGCGGGCATTGGAATGACGCCTTCGGGCAACCGGTGGCGGATCGGTTGTGGCCGGGACCAGGCCTTCCCAGTCGCCTCCCGAGGCGGACCTCAGTCTTTGCATTGGTCCTCAAACCTGAGCCTGCTGTGCCTGCACGAAATCTACGAAGGCCCGCAGCGGTGCTGGAAGATGGCGTCGGCCCGGGTAGTACAAGAACGGTCCGGTAAATGGCCGCCACCACGACTCCAACACCGGCTCCAAGGCACCGCTTTCAAGGTAGGGTCTCAGCCAGTCTTCGAACAGATGGATGATCCCGCAGCCCGCGACAGCGGCATCGACCGCTAGGTCCACGCCCCCGCTCACGCGAACGATCAATGGTCCGCTGGGTTCCACAGTCACCACCTCGGCACTGCGCTGAAATTCCCAGGCCGGCATCGCACCGCTGGCGAAGCGGCCACGCAGGCAGGCGTGGTTTAGTAGGTCGCGCGGATGGGCTGGACGCCCGCGCGCCTCAAGGTAGGCGGGAGCGGCCGCGGTGGCCATGCGCTGCCGACGGGGCCCAATGGGGATGGCGATCATGTCCTGAGCCAAGCGCTCCTCGTAACGGATGCCGGCGTCGCATCCCGCTGCGAGGATGTCGACAAAGCCTTCCTCAACCACCACGTCCAGGATGATGTCCGGGTACGCCGCCAAGAAGGGCGGTAACAGGCTCGGCAGGACCAGCCGCGCGGCACTCGCCGGCACGTTGAGTCGCAGCGTGCCGACCGGACGATCGCGAAAGCCGTTGACCACGTCGAGTGCGGCCTCCACCTCCCCGAGCGCCGGCCCCAACCGCTCCAGCAGTCGCACACCGGCCTCGGTGGGCATCACGCTGCGCGTGCTGCGGTGGAGCAGGCGAACGCCCAGCCGCGCCTCCAGCCGTCGCAACGCCTCGCTCAGGCTTGACGGACTGACGCCGCCAGACCTTGCCGCTTCGCGGAACCCGCCGGCGCGTGCGACAGCCAGGAATGCCGCCAGATCGCTTAGCTGTGCTGCCATCGATACCTTTTTCACTGTTTTGTTTATTGCACAGCCTGTACCAACTGAACCGGGCCCAG
>JAJZCS010000142.1 GCA_021829055.1 Pseudomonadota bacterium | reverse complement strand
TGTTTATCCGTACCCTCGGACTAGCCACGCACCAAGGCCAGGATCACCCTGACCAATCTGACCTGCAATATGAACCGCCTGATCTTCCATGAACCACGCGCCATCACCGGATCGTTGCGCCCGGACACCAGGAAAAACGCCGCAAACAGCACCACTCAGCAAAAAAAAGCACATCAGCTGCGCCCAAGCCAGCGTCGTTGACCCAAAATCGTTCAGAGCATCAGGTGGAAGTGCCCGGAAGAATCATTGTACGCCCTTTTGCAAGTTTGAGGATTTCGTTATTGACATCATCTGCGCACCACACGAACAAAGATGCCACATGGGGCAGATCAATAGGTTGTCGCCGTTATCCATTGCCATAGCACGATGCAGCCAGGACATTGATCCTTGAGTTCTCGGATCCGGAACAGCTAATATTTCGGATCACAATGACGAGCTTGGCCATCCGCCGCACACTGCGGGAATAGGCCTATTACAGCACCCGCTTGACGCCGAAGACAGTTTGCCACCGCTGGGAGACTTTTCGGCCAGTCATGAAGATCATACCTTTGTGTACCAGGTGCGTTGCGAGCTAATCGCGCGCAAGGTGAACAATCCGTTCAGGCGCTCCCGGCTCCTCAAACAGGTGTGTCACCCCTGGCGCCACGATGAGGCATTTCGTGCACCGCAGCTTAGCCAGCGCCAGACGATTGAGTTCAAGAACTTGGCTGCCTTTTCCGTCGACAATCAGCACGTTGACACCTCTACTTGGGTTAGTGCCTGAGCTACAAGATCAGGGCGACCGCCTCTCGACACGATCGCAGCAATCTCCCATACCTCCGCTGCTGCCGCAACCAACGGTGCACCCGCGCCAGTGCTGGCGCCGAAATAGCCGACCGGTAGCGTGGCAGTATCCGGACTCCGCTTGATCCAGAAGGTTGCATCAAGCACTCATTCGCCAAGCAGCGGAATGTCGAAAATATTGTTGCGAACCTGCGCTTCTTTGTCTGTTAACAAATCAAATAACAGTGTAGCAATCCCTACTTGATGCAAGGCTTCTGCGACCAAATTGTTGCGAGGACTACGACGACGACTACCGCTGCCCTGAGCAAAGAGCACAATTCGGGAGACTTTTATCAGCACGCGGAGAATTTCATCGAGACCCAATGGATCTATAGTGATTTTGTGAATCCTATTCTGTAGTGTTCGGTCAATCATCCAAACCTACTTTCGGTATGCCTTCAATCTTAAGACGCCTGTAAATTCAGGCTTTGACGCAAGTCAAAATCCGTGGTCGCCGCCGAATAAGGCACGCCCAAAACACTTTTTGGACTGGAAAATCCTCGTTTCAATTACTTCGTGAGGGAAACAGTTTTTTGTGCCAACCGCCATCGCCGTGATGATGGTATGCGTGAGTGACAGCGTAAACAGGGCAGCTCGTTACTGCAAATTAGTGCCAACGAATTATACTATACCCTTGGCAATTATGACCGTCGGACAAAGGGATGACTCGGAAATTCCGTGATTGACGGCTGTTAGCAAACCAAACACTGACGCCACCATCAAGAAAGCAGTAAGGAATACTTCCTCATGCGCCCCTCTCTTGATCGTCCGGCAACCAAGGCCAAACAAAGAATTGCCAACCCGTTTTAAGCGGCCTTCTGTCCGTGGCATCACCGCAGGAGAACCTCTCAAGTTAGCTCCATGTGCGTATAGTTTCTATCTCATATCGGTCACAGCGGTAAGGTTTTGACGTTTTAAATCTCCAATAGAAACTCCTCGATCAAATGCCGCGCAATCGAATCAAGGGGTGGCAAACTGAACCCCGCCGATTCGCGACCCGCAATCTCCGCTTTCGAAAACCAACGTGCTGCTCGCATCTCTCTCTTGTCGAGTACAATCTCTTCATTTAACGCTTCCGCTCGAAATCCCAGCATGAGAGACGACGGAAACGGCCAGGGTTGACTTGCGATATAGCTAATTGTGCCAACTTGTAGTCCAACTTCCTCTAACACTTCGCGCCGCACGGCGTTCTCAAGACTCTCCCCAGGTTCGACGAACCCAGCCAACGTCGAGAAGAAATTCTGCTCAATGGCAAACTTGTTCGATTGCCCAAGCAATAACTGCTCATTTTTATATACTAACATGATTACGGCTGGATCAATGCGCGGGAAATGCTGCGCAGTGCAGCCCATGCACTTCATTAGATGCCCAGCCCTCTCGATGCTACATGGCGCACCACATACCCCACAAAACCGATGGCGTGACTGCCAACACAACAACCCTTTGGCCGTTGCAAGCAATCCGGCTTCTTCTGCCGGCAATGCCGAGGAGATTGACCGCAACTCTAGGAACGCCCCTCGCGCGTTTCGGAGTGCCTCCATCGGCTTATCATGTTCTGAAAGATCCACGGCAAACGCGGCAACCCCATCAAACAATCCGAGAAACACGGCGTTGCCTGTCTGCACCGGTCTGGCATTTAGAACGGCTCTCAGTCGTGGCTGCTGCTCGATCAGCAGCCTGCCGCGCCAGTATGGCGCAAACAGTGTTTCCGTACGCGCCACCGCCGCCTCGATCCATGCTTGGTCTTCGCGAAAATGAGAGGCCCGCTCTAACGACCGGGCGATATAATACAGACGTCCAGATGGCTGATACGCCGATCCAGTCCTTTTCAACCTACGTTACCTGGTATTTAGGCAATCCGGCCCAAGACGATAAATCGGTCCTCCGCATCAGCGTCCCTCCCCGAGGGTTTCCCCAATTTATGCTCAGCCGCGCCCGGCCACACCTGTCCACCTTGCGTACCTGCGCCAATCGATTTTTTTCGTCTTGCACGAAACAGCGGATTGGTCCGGAGGTCACGCGCCGCAGGATTCCGTTTGTGTCCCACCGCCTTTCCTTCCGTTACAATGCACGCAGGCCGATAGAAGAGAGGAGCGTCGTTAATCACCGCCGCATGGTAGGTAATCACCCCGGTTTATGCAATAAAAACTCCCGCCCTACCTTGACCCGAGCCATCCCGTCATAGGCAACAACATCCGCCGTTGCAAAAGTCTCACCCCACAGTTCCGGGAGGAAGCTGCCCGTTCCGACAACATCAATCGGTGCATGTGCGTCGGCCATGACCGTACATTTCTCAACGCCAAATCCAGACGACGCGATAATCTTCACCCGTGGAAACCCCGCTTCGTCCAACACCTCACGAAGCCGCCAGATTGCCGCGGCAGAAACACCGGTACCAATCAAGGCTCGCAATTCGCTTGGACTTCGATACCGTCGCATCACTTCCGGGATGTGCCGTTCGAGAACAGCATAACTAGCCTGAGGATCTAGGCTTTCCATAAACCGCCCGCCATGTGTATCAAGCCTGATCGATACGAGGCCATTATCGGCCATACCAGAAAATCTTCTGCAAACAGCAAGGGTGTCGGTGATCTCCAACCCAAAATAATCGACCAGCGCCGCAATAGGTTCGTCGGGAAACACCTCGTGAAACATCTCGACTGCGCCTAGCGTTGAACCGGCGTAGCCGACCAATCCATGCGGCATCGTTCCAAAACCGCGGGGTGTCCCAAAATAATGCGCGGTCGAGTCATTCGCGTTGCCAACAAAGCCTTTTGCCCCTTGTTTCTGCGCAGCACGTGACCCAACGGATGCCGCGTACGCCATCATCTCCTGCATTTCTGCGCCCGCGCAATGCCGGGCATCCATTGCCAGAAACCGGACGCCGGCCAATGCAAGACACATCTGATACGCATTCAGAGCAGCCACACACGCGGCGCCGATCTTTTGGAGAAGAATCGTCTCAAGATCGACTACCTGAAAGAAGCTACCGGTAATGTACGCAAGTGGCTCACCGGCACCAACCCATTCTCCTTCAGCTCGGGGTAAGTCCAGCTGAAACTGCACCCCACGTGCGGCGGCAACCTCATCAAGCCACGTGGCCATTAGCCGCGGTGCGGAAAGGGCGGGACGACGCAAGAAAATCGCGTAGGTGACGGTGGTGTCGCCAAACCGTGCGATAATTTCCTTGGTCCGATTGAAATATGTGTCTGTTCGCGCGGCAATGGCGTAGTCGACACTACGCTCTGCGGCTTTCACCATCCCGCTTACTGCGCCGCGATGTCGTTGCGCTCCGGCATCCGCCGTGCCTTCAACTCCGCAGCGATCTGAAACGCTAGTTCGAGCGCCTGTTCCGCATTCAGTCGCGGATCGCAAAACGTGTGATACCGGGTTGCCAAATCCGCCTCGGAAAGCTGGCGCGCGCCGCCGGTACACTCCGTAACGTCCTGCCCGGTCATTTCCACGTGAACACCGCTCGGTACAGTGCCTTCAGCTTGATGGACATCAAAAAAACCACGGACTTCTGCCAGGATCGCCTCAAAGCGTCGTGTCTTAACCCGCTCTGCTGTCGTGATCGTATTGCCGTGCATCGGATCACACACCCACAATACGCGCCGGCCTTCCCGCTTTGTCGCTCGCAACAATTTCGGCAATCTCGCCGCCACCTGCTCGGCCCCCATGCGCGAAATCAGCGTCAGCCGACCAGCTTCATTTGCGGGATCCAGCCTCTCGATCAGCCGCAGAAGATCATCCTCCTGAACACTCGGCCCGACTTTCAGGCCGATCGGATTTCTGATCCCGCGCATGAACTCTACGTGGGCTCCGTCAAGCTGCCGAGTTCTATCGCCGATCCAGATGAAATGAGCGGAGCATGCGTAATAGTCGTTCGTAGTCGAATCCACGCGCGTCAACGCCTGCTCGTACGGAAGCAGTAGCGCCTCATGGCTTGTATAGAAATCGGTTTCGCGTATTTGCGGCGTCGACTCGCTGGTCATGCCGCATGCCGCCATGAAGTGTAGCGTCTCATCGATTCGGGACGCGAGATCCTGGTACCGTTCGGCCAGCGGTGAGCGGCGAACAAAATCAAGGTTCCACCGATGCACCTCGTGCAGGTCGGCGTAGCCCCCAGACGCAAAGGCTCGGAGTAAGTTTACTGTCCCCGCGGATTGAAAGTATCCAAACTCCATTCGCGCGGGATCGGGTACGCGCGCACCGGCCGAGAACTCCGGGCCATTGATAATATCTCCCCGATACGAGGGCAGAGACAGATCGCCCACGGTCTCAGTGTCCGAGCTGCGCGGCTTGGCGAATTGTCCGGCCATCCTACCCAGCTTGATCACCGGGACAGAACCGCCGAAGGTTAACACCACCGCCATCTGTAGAAGAACGCGGAATGTATCGCGGATAATGTTCGCGTTAAAGTCCCCGAAACTCTCTGCACAATCGCCGCCTTGTAAAACAAAGGCCTTTCCCTCGGCGGCCAGTGCTAGAGACGCCCTCAACCGTCGCGCCTCGCCAGCAAAAACCAGTGGCGGGTAACCGTGCAGCCGTGTTTCCATCGCTCTCAACGCCGCCTGATCGGGATAGGAAGGCATTTGCCGGATAGGCTTCGTACGCCATGAATCCGGCGTCCAAGCAGGACCTGATGAGTTGATTTGCGTCTCTACGCCCATGATGTACTCCTCAGCCAGCAGGTATAGCGCCGAATGCATTGGCGATGCTACTGCGGGCTCAGACGACCGAAGGAGCAATGCCACTTGATGGGGCAAGACGGAGAATCTCTAGCACTCATACCAAGCGACTTATACCAGCCGCCCTAATGACTGACGTATGCCCAATCTCTGGTTCCGATTGATAGGATTCCGTCCGGATCATTGGCGATGAAATTCCATGCTTCTTTGCTGGCGTCGCGCATTGCCTCGTAGTTGTCACAGACCAAGCTGCTTAATTTGTTGCCGCGCAGGTAGTCCCAGACGTTTTCCATCGGGTTAAGCTCCGGCGCGTAGGGCGGC
>JAJZCS010000141.1 GCA_021829055.1 Pseudomonadota bacterium | reverse complement strand
TTGGGAGTGGTTGAATGGATCGGGATCCGGTCGATTTTTACATGAGCAACCTCGTGCCGATGGTGGTCGAACAGACCGCGCGCGGTGAACGGGCATACGATATCTATTCGCGTCTCCTTAAGGAGCGGATCATTTTTTTGACGGGCCAGGTGTTCGACCAAGTGGCGTCCCTGATATCCGCCCAACTGCTTTTCTTGGAGAGTGAGAACCCGACCAAGGACATCGCCTTTTATATCAATAGCCCTGGTGGCGTGGTGTCATCTGGTCTCGCGATCTATGACACTATGCAATATGTTCGGTGCGCGGTTTCAACGGTGTGCATTGGTCAAGCGGCGTCAATGGGCAGCCTGCTGCTGGCCGCCGGAGAAAAAGGCAAGCGCTTTGCCTTGCCGAACTCGCGGATCATGGTGCATCAGCCGTCCGGCGGTGCACAGGGTCAGGCGGCCGATATCGAAATACAGGCGCGCGAAATACTCACGCTCCGACAGCGATTAAATGAGATCTATGTTGCTCATACGGGACAGACGCTTGAGACGATCGAGCGCGTTCTGGAGCGCGACCGGTTCATGTCGGCTGTAGAAGCGCAGCAATTTGGGATCGTTGACGAGGTTGTCATTCGTAATCAGGCATCCGGTGAGACCAAGGGTGCCGGCATGGCGGCGGCCTAGAAGTTGGCGGCACTGGCTTTCGGCTTGATCATCAGTGCGGCGCCTGGTGCCGGTTCCGGCTGACACCGCCGGACGTTCACGAGATGGCGCTTGCGAATTGGCGCTTGTATGATTAGCCCCCGGGGTTTAGGTTGGTCATCATGGATGTGTGTCCGATCGACGGGCGGACGCTGGAGCGCGTATGAGCAGTAAGTCTGGAGAACCGAAGAACACGTTATATTGCTCGTTCTGTGGGAAGTCACAGCACGAGGTCCGCAAGTTGATTGCGGGTCCAACCGTGTTCATCTGCGACGAGTGCGTCGAACTCTGCATGGACATTATCCGTGAGGAGCATCGCACGCATCTGGTCAAGTCCCGCGATGGCGTGCCAACACCGCGTGAGATTTGCAAGGTTCTGGATGATTACGTGATCGGACAGGATCTGGCCAAGAAGGTGCTCAGTGTAGCCGTACACAACCACTACAAGCGCCTGGCGCACGCACAAAAGAACAACGATATCGAGATTGCCAAGTCCAACATCCTTCTTGTGGGACCAACCGGCTCCGGCAAGACGCTGCTGGCGCAGACGCTTGCGCGAATCCTGGACGTGCCGTTCACGATGGCCGATGCGACAACGCTGACTGAAGCCGGCTATGTTGGTGAGGATGTCGAAAACATCATCCTCAAATTGTTGCAGGCGGCCGATTATAATGTCGAGCGCGCACAACGGGGCATTGTCTATATCGACGAGGTCGACAAGATCAGCCGCAAATCTGATAACCCATCAATCACGCGCGACGTGTCTGGCGAGGGCGTCCAGCAGGCGTTATTGAAGATCATGGAAGGGACGATTGCCTCGGTGCCGCCTCAGGGTGGGCGGAAACATCCGCAGCAGGAGTTTCTTCAGGTCGATACGACCAACATCCTCTTTATCTGCGGTGGAGCGTTCTCGGGACTGGAGAAGATCATCGCGCAACGCGGCAAGGGTTCGGGGGTCGGTTTCGGCGCCGTTGTGCGCAGCCCGGAAGAGCGGCGTACGGGCGAGGTTCTGCGCGAAGTCGAGCCGGAGGATTTGCTTAAATTTGGCCTGATACCCGAGTTCATTGGCAGGTTGCCCGTCGTGGCGACGCTGGATGATCTCGATGAAAGCGCATTGATCGAGATTCTGACAAAACCAAAGAACGCGCTGGTAAAGCAATATGGCCGACTTTTTGAAATGGAAGGCGTCAAGCTTAATTTCACGGAAGACGCGCTGCGCGTAGTGGCGGCAAGAGCCATTCAGCGGAAAACCGGTGCGCGGGGATTGCGCTCGATAATGGAACAAATCTTGATCAACACGATGTTCGATCTTCCCGGGCTGGACGGCGTTGAGGAAGTCGTGATCAACGGCGAAATCGCCGAAGGGCGCGCCAATCCATTGTTCCTGTACGGCAAAGAACGCGCCGAGGCGGGGTCCTGACCCGCGAGAGCTCTGCCTCGGATCCATTGTTTTGCGGCGTGTGCTAGGTCCATTGTCAAGCTTTCTCCGCGATCCCATATCCTCATCGTTGCCGGGCATGCCGGAACCGCAATCTGTGCCGCGTTCGGGCGGATCGCGTTATTGAAGGAAGGTAAGAAATATTATGCCAGAGACCAGTCGGCCTCCCAGTTCCGTAATCGTGGCGGCATCACCCCCAAGTGGTGCGCTGCCGGTATTGCCATTACGTGATATTGTGGTTTTTCCACACATGATCGTGCCGTTGTTTGTTGGCCGTGAGAAGTCCGTGCGCGCTCTTGAGGGTGTCATGAAGGACGACAAGCAGATTCTGCTGGTCGCTCAGAAGAACGCGCAGCAGGATGATCCACTGGCGGATGATCTCTATGATGTTGGGACCATCTCGACCGTTCTCCAGTTGCTCAAACTGCCCGATGGCACGGTAAAAGTATTGGTGGAGGGTGTCCGGCGGGCGCGACTCACGGGTTTCAAGGAAATTGACAGCCACTTTGAGGCGTACGCCGTGCCGCTTGATGACGATGTCGTCACGGGCGCCAAGGAGATAGAAGCGCTTTCGCGCACCGTGGTGGGGCAGTTTGAGCAATACATCAAGCTGAACAAGAAAATTGCCCCGGAGGTGCTGGTTTCGATCAACCAGATCGATGATCCGTCAAAGCTGGCGGATACCGTGGCGAGCCATCTGGCATTGAAAATTGCCGACAAGCAGGAACTGCTGGCGACGGCGCCGGTTGCGGAGCGGCTGGAGCGGGTCTTCGCTCACATGGAAGCAGAGATCGGCGTCTTGCAGGTCGAGAAGCGGATCCGTAGCCGGGTCAAGCGGCAGATGGAGAAAACTCAGCGCGAATACTACCTCAATGAGCAGCTTAAAGCGATCCAGAAGGAGCTCGGCGAGGGGGAGGACGGCAAGGACGAGACCGCCGAGTTGGAAGAGAAGATCAAGGCAACCAAATTATCCAAGGAGGCGCGGGACAAGGCTGCCGCTGAGCTCAAGAAGCTGAAGACGATGAGCCCGATGAGTGCTGAGGCCACGGTGGTGCGTAATTATCTTGACTGGGTTCTTGGCATTCCGTGGAAGAAGCGAAGCAAGGTCAAGAACGACATTGTCGAGGCTGAGGCGGTCCTGAATGCCGACCATTATGGTCTTGACAAGGTCAAGGAACGAATTCTGGAGTATCTCGCGGTGCAGGCGCGGAGCCCAAAATTGCGTGGTCCGATTCTGTGTTTGGTGGGACCTCCGGGAGTTGGAAAGACCTCGCTTGGCAAGTCGGTCGCGCGAGCTACTGGGCGCAATTTCGTTCGCATGTCGTTGGGCGGGGTCCGCGACGAAGCGGAGATCCGGGGGCACAGGCGCACGTATATTGGGTCGATGCCCGGCAAGGTGATTCAAGGCATGAAGAAGGCAAAAACCTCGAATCCACTGTTTCTCCTTGATGAAATCGACAAGCTGGGCGCGGATTGGCGCGGCGATCCGACGTCGGCGCTGCTTGAGGTGCTCGATCCCGAGCAGAATGCAAACTTCAACGACCACTACCTTGAGGTGGACTACGATCTGTCTGATGTGATGTTTGTGACGACCGCAAACAGCCTGAACATGCCGCAGCCCTTGCTCGACCGGATGGAGATCATTCGTATCCCGGGATACACGGAGGACGAGAAGATAGAGATTGCCAAGCGGCACCTGATGAAGAAACAGGCCCAGGCGCATGGTCTGAAGCCGAACGAATGGGTCGTGTCTGAGGAGGCGCTGCGAGAACTGATCCGCACCTACACGCGTGAGGCCGGTGTTCGGAATCTGGAACGCGAGCTGGCAAATCTTGCCCGCAAGGCGGTCAAGGAAATCGTGACCAACAAGATTTCCAAAGTCGAGATCACCATGAAGAATTTGGAGAAGTTCGCGGGCGTGCCGCGCTTCAGATTCGGTGAGACCGAGGCGGAGGACATGGTAGGCGTTGTTACCGGGCTTGCGTGGACCGAGGTCGGCGGTGAAATTTTAACAATCGAGAGCGTGCTGCTGCCAGGCAAGGGAAATGTGAAGCAGACTGGCAAGCTTGGTGACGTGATGCAGGAAAGCGTTGCGGCGGCAATTTCGTATGTCCGTTCGCGCTCGCTTCAGTTCGGGATCAAGCCCACGCTGTTCGAGAAGCGCGACATCCACGTGCATGTGCCTGAAGGGGCAACGCCGAAGGACGGCCCTTCGGCGGGAATCGCAATGGCAACGTCGATTGTTTCGGTGCTCACGGGCATCCCGGTGCGTAAGGATATTGCGATGACCGGAGAGATTACGCTTCGAGGGCGCGTATTGCCGATTGGCGGCTTGAAGGAAAAGCTGCTGGCAGCCCTTCGGGCGGGAATCGTGACCGTTCTGATCCCCAAGGACAACGAGAAGGATCTGGCGGACATTCCCGATAATGTGAAGCAAGCATTGAAAATCGTGCCGGTCTCCCATGTTGATCAGGTCATCGCGCAGGCATTGGCGCGGGCGCCGGAACCGATCGCGTGGGAGGAGCCTGCTGAGGACATTGCGGCTCATGTAACCCCGCCTGGGGTACCCGCTTTGCCTCACTGACCCGATTTTTGTTAAATTGTGTACAATTTCGAGCGGCGCGCGTGTGATTTGCGCGCCGTTCGCGTTGACGAAGGGGAATCAGGGCCTCTACTGTACCGCCGCAGTCGGAGAGACTTTCCGGGCTGCTCGCGGATGCGGGGGCGAGGATAAGGGGCTCACGACTTCGTTATATTTGGGAGACTCAAAGTGAATAAAATGGATCTTGTCGCCGATGTGGCGGAGCGGGTGGATCTTTCAAAGGCGAAGGCCGCCGAAGTGGTTGATGCGGTATTCGCTGCCATCGAGAGCGCTCTCAAGAAGAAACAGGAGGTCCGCCTCGTTGGCTTTGGAACGTTCGCGACAGCGACGCGTAAGGCCGGCACGGGCCGCAATCCGCGGACCGGAGAGGAAATCAAGATTCCGGCATCGACATCTGTTCGGTTTAAGCCCGGCAAGACCCTCAAGGACGCTGTAAACTGATTTTGTAGCCGCGCAATGATACGCGCGCGTGGCGGCATGAGAGTCCCGAATTACTGTAGTGATTCGGGAGCTTTCCCGTGTCTGATTTCCTTTTGGGCGGTTAGCTCAGCGGTAGAGCGTCTCGTTTACACCGAGAGGGTCGGCGGTTCGAACCCGTCACCGCCCATTCAATTTCGGCAGGTCGGCTGGCTGGCTTGACGGCATGGGGGGTGAGATCTACTAGCCTTCGCATCGCGCGGGTGTAGCTCAGCTGGTTAGAGCGCCGGCCTGTCACGCCGGAGGTCGCGGGTTCGAGCCCCGTCACTCGCGCCAGCGCGAATAAGAAAAGACGTACAGCCGATTGTTCGGAATGTCCGGACGAGGTATCGTAAAGGGGTGGATCGTCGCGGCAGGCCGGTTTTGTCGCACCGTGTGGATGTGCGGTGGGGGAAGCAATTGTACCGGCGCTTACGCCCGGTGTCGCTTCTGGGGCGTTACTCAGATTGAGGAGTGATGAGCGGTGCAACCCATCTTGGACCAATATTTTCCAATCCTCGTGTTCTTCGCTATCGCCGCCGGGATAGGGATCGCCTTCGTTCTGGGATCGTTTCTGGCGGCGCGGCAGAATCCGTACGCCGCCAAGCTGGCTGCCTATGAGTGTGGCTTTCCGGCGTTTGATGACGCGCGTCGACGCTTTGATGTCCGTTACTATCTGGTGGCCATTC
>JAJZCS010000140.1 GCA_021829055.1 Pseudomonadota bacterium | reverse complement strand
CCGATCTATTGGCTACCCGCTGCGACCCGTGGATGGATGCTCCAAGAGGGCCGACCAGTGCAAAACGGGTGGGGAGCAACCGATATACAGCATAGTTCGCAAGGTCCAATCCTTCAAAGCCCGACAACAAAAGGTGCGCGATACGCTCACGCTCGCCGCGGTCACGTATGGTGTGACAGTGACCGGTGACTTCCAGTGCGGCTGTTTTTGGAGCCGCCGGAGAATCCCCAAGAATCACTGCCTGGACTAAAGGATTGATTGCCATTTGTGCGGCAACACGGGCGCCTCGCCAGCACATAAATACCAGTGTTGGCCCGTCGCGTCGGCACAAGAATGGAGCTGCCGAGTTGTTGCCGTCCACGGAAGCAGCCAACACCAGATGGCGAGCCGAATTGAGAAGCGCCTCGACTTCAGGGTTCAAGAAAGTGCCAAAAGGTTTAACGGCATCTACCCTTGCGCCCATTGTGCTGATCTCATCACCCGCACATGCCGTTGAGATTCACCGGAGCCTTGCTCTTTGGTTTGGCGGGAAGCGTCGAAGGAGCGGCTGTCGTCGGTGCCATTGTGGGGTTCGGAGCGAGCGGCGCAATGCTTGCCGGAGTGATTTCCGGGCACAGGTTTAGTGCCCTTACGATTGCAGCGGTTTCTGGTTTTTTGGCACCTGACCTCAGATGCTGTGCCCATCCGACGAGTCCTCCCTCAAGCGTCAGCGCTGGTACACCAGCAACGCGCAACAAGGTCGCGGCTTCTGCCGCGCGCGCCGTGTTATCGGCATACAGAATCACGCGGGGCATCCGGCGCAACCGGACAACTTCAGCTGGTTCAAGTAGCTTCGGGATGGAAATATTCATTGCCCCTTGAATATGGCCACTTACAAACTCTTGCTGAGTCCGGACGTCAATTAAACTAAAATCACGTCGATTTGACAGAATCAGGAATCTTAGATGCTCCGGCGTGATCATGTCTTCACCGCGCGCCACTACCTGAGCAAGACTCTGCAATGATGTTGATTTGGACGCATTGGCCCATGCCACACAGAGTGGCGAAAGAGCGGGGACAGCGGCTGGTAACGCGGGGACAGCAGCAACTATTGCAAGAAGAGACAGGCGGTTGGTCGGGCGTGGTTTAGACTTGGTCATGGCAGGGCTCCTAGAAACGTCCATTTGGGTTTTCACCATCCGTCCGTAGCTTGGCGAGCAACGAGGCATTAAACTGATTATGGAAACTAGTCCAACTCGTTTGCTGTCCTGTCGTTACCATGACGTCGCGAAGTAGAAAACCACCAACCAGAACTAGCACTGAGGCAACACCGGCAATCAAAGCTGTCGAACGCTGCCACATCGCCGTCTCCAGAGTCAGCGGAACTGCGAGGCCCAAACCAATGAAACCGATCCAAAACAACTCGGTTGCGTCACCACCAAGAACAAGAAATACGGAATGCTGTTGAAGTGCATCACCGTTCAGCATATCAATCAGAAAAAGAAAAACGAGCGCCATCTCGACTATAATAAGGCCGAGATCGATACGGCTGAAAAGATGACGCTCCTCCGCGGTTGCAGCCCCGAGAATCAGAAGCGCTGCTCCGGTGGAAAGTCCCGATACAAGAAAAAGCGGTCCAAGCAGCGCCGAGTGCCAGAAAGGTCGAGCGTTGAATCCCGAGAGCAGAACGCCCGTGTAAATGCCGAGCGCCACGCCGAGGCCGATCCCGACAATTGCGAGTGGACCGCGAATAACGCCAGACATGCCGATCAAAGGAGCCACCAACGACTTACCGATAACAGGAAGTTCTCGCAGCTTGCTGGCAAGCCGAGGAAAACCATCCGGCAACCCAGCCAGTGCCAGTAATGCGAAAACCGGAAACACCACAATTAGTATCCACGCACCCCACGACATCGGCGATGTAGGATTTAGATGGGTATAGAAACGCCACACGTTAATCTTGCGCTCAAGGTCTAGGAACAGCGTACCCATTCCGATTGCCAGAACAACCAGGCCGATCAATGGAGCCCGGTTAGCCGCGAACGGTGCACGTCCAACGCGTCGGGTTGCCACCGCCCAGCCAGAAAAGACGAGCAACCCAGCAGCGAGGCCTCCGAGAAAAAGGTACGTCGCAATCTGCCAACCCCATATTGCGAGATGTGGCTCCACCCTCGGGTTTGCCAGTACGCTCGCCAACACTTCTTCGCGCATCTCATATTCTCCTGGCTGCTTTTACCTTAACGGAGATAGAACACGTTAGGCTGATTACCTGTTTCCGGGTGTAACGTATAATTTTTGCGCTCGGCTAACAACATGCTGACATTGCTTGTCGGATCATCAAGAAGACCAAAATGCATGGCATGTGCCGGGCAAACTGCAACACAGGCAGGATCCATGCCATATTGTACGCGCTGAACACAGAACGTGCACTTGCCGATGTACCCTTGTGGCTGCATGATCAGTCGCGCGTCATAAGGGCAAGCGGCAATGCACGCTTTACAGCCAGTGCATTTCGTGGCGTCAACAACGACGATATTGCTGCCGTTCCAATATTGGCTTGCTCCGGTGGGGCATGCTTCAACGCACGTTGCGTGTGAGCAATGATTGCAGCGTTCCGAACGGAATTCTGTTTTGAGATCAGGATACCGCCCGGTCGTAACCTCAACGACCCAATCGTAACAGAGCCCCTCCGGAACATTGTTTTCCATTCGACATGCATCAACGCAATCCGTGCAACCAATGCAAGTCCTGGTGTCTATGACCATCGCATAGTGGGTCATACGGCAAGCTCCTTGCGGAACGTAACAAAGTTTCCGCGCATGCCCGTGCTTCCCATTATCGGATCGTATAGAATACGCGTCATCAAGGCGGCATCATTTGCTCCGCGACCGTAGGCAAGGACAAGGCCACGCGCCTCATGTCCGAACCCGTGTGCCAGCCAAACCGAATCTGGGCGCGTGCGCTCTGTTACGCGTACGCGTACCTTATTGCTCACAATTCCATCCTGATTCAAGAGACGTACATAACTCCCATTACTAATTTCAAACTGCGCAGCTACGAGTGGGTGTATCCACACAACATTTTCCGGCATCAACTGGTACAACACAGGATTGTTCTGCGTACGGCTGAAACTGTGTTGTGGCGCACGCCCATAATTAAGATGGTAGTAGCCGCTGGGTGGCGTCTTTGGTGGTGTGTAACGCGGTAGCGGATCGAACCCTGTTTCCTGCAATGTGGCCGAAAAAAGTTCGATCTTCCCACTCGGTGTCGCGAGTCGTGGAATCGTTCCAGGGTCACAATAGACGGGAGTTTTGCGCGGGAAATAGTGTACACCTGTTTTCTCTAGCTCGAGAAGCGACAATCCAAGCTGATTCAATTGCCAGTCAATCACCTCTTTATAGTCATTCCATGGAAAGAATGCGTCGAGGTTCAACCGCGTACCAATCTGCTTTGCAATCCACCAACCTGGTTTCGAATCTCCTAACGGCCGTAGCGCGGGCGTGCGAACAGCTACTGAAGGTTCACGTTCTGCGTCGTTACGCAGGCCGTCATACCGTTCTAGGTAGGAACATTCCGGAAGTACAACATCAGCAAAGCCTGTTATTTCAGACGGCTGTACGTCAATCGCGACAATTAGATCGAGAGCTTGAGCAGCTTGAGCGAGTTGCTGTGCACCGTTTGGTATTGTCATCGGCAAATTAGTCTCATAGACTAACAGGCCTTTGTAGAAGGCATCCTTGCCGATAGAGTGCTCAAGAACGACGTTAGTAACAGGAGCACCGGCTAACGGAAACTGCTTAAGCGTTAAGTCACGCCAGCTTGTTCTGGGCGTCGGGTAGGGGGGAGCTGGATAAGATGGGACATCAACCTTTTCTGGAAGATAATACCCGCCTTTTTGGCCCCAGATGCCCAGCAGACCAGAAAGAATTGCCATCGCCCGTGCGCGTTGCGTATCATCACCCCACCATGCCGCATGTCGGCCCGGGTGAAATACGCAGGCCGGTGCAGCCATAGCCATCAAGCGCGCAGTTTCACGAATCTGAACAGGTGTGATCCCCGTCTCTCCGTAAGCCCATTCAGGAGTGAAAGGGGCCACATGGGCGGCTAACTCATCGAAACCTACTGTGTTGGTGGAAATATAAGCCGCATCAAAACGCCGTTCAGCCAGAATCACGTTCATCCATGCCAGCATCAATGCAATGTCGGTGCCAGGACGGATGGGTAGCCAGTGGTGCGCCTTGCTCGCAGCCACCGAAAAACGGGGATCTACAACAATTATATGGGCATCGTTTCGAACTGCATCGGTAAACGTCCGGACCTGGCTATTGTGTAAATTCTCGCCGATATGGGTCCCAATCAGAACCACGCAGCGCGCGTTTTCCATATCCGTTTGTTCAGGCGACGCAAGCCCTTGGCCAAAAGTGAGGAAATATCCCGTGTCCCGCGCGCCTCGACATTGCGCAAAAGCCGGCTCCGCGACGCTGTCTGTACCGTAAGCACGCGCAAGATGAAGAAAATGCTGCGCACCTGCTCCATGTACCATCGCCGCAAAGTGCTCAGGCCCATATTCTGTCGCAATCTTTGTCATTCGCTGGCCGATGAAATCAAGCGCGTCGTCCCAGCTCACGGGCTCCAGACTTTGAGATCCTCCTTTCGAAACGCGTAACAGCGGCTTGAGGAGACGATTAGGATCGGCATATGCGCCGACACCTCCGGTTCCCCGTGTGCATAGCCGCCCCTCAGAATGTGAGTCTGTGGGGTTTCCTGTGATCTTCCAGAGCCGGCTGCCACGGGTGTGCACTTGAGCCGCACAAGACCAGAAGCAGATGTTGCAAACGGTAGGTGTTATTTTTGCTGGTGCTTCAGTCATCATCTTTTGCCATTCAGCCGGTTCGCTACATGCGGTAAGGCCGCCACCCAACAACGCGGTCGACGCGACAGCTGAACTTAGCTTTAAAAACTCACGCCTTTGCATCCTGACATCCGATCTGCAAATATTCGCGGCCCGTGCTAATCCGGAAGTGTAATGAAGTTTAATTGTTTCCCGAGTCCATGACTCACATCCCCGGGCGTTATTAGCGTCAGGTGGGCTTAATCGGTCATTGATCTACATCAATGACGCTTGCAGCCATTGGGCATAGTCACTGTGCCATTGCGGGCGGAGCCTGTTGTGACGCTGTCCTGGTGCGTTACGGCGTCAAATTAGGATGCACGCCTATACGAAAGAGATGGAAAGGGAGCTTTATGATCATAACAAAAGCGGTTTCCAGCCAAGGTGCATTATCGACAATCGCCGTTGCGGTCGCGTCAATTTATCTATCGGTCTTTCCTGTTGCGAATGCGACGCCACAATCAAGTGTTCCGCCACTAGTGGATACGGCTTGGCTGAAGGCCCATCTGCATGATTCCAACATGGTGATCCTGGATATCTATCCCGTAGCTGGTGACCAAAGCGCATACGAGAAGGGACATATTCCGGGAGCAGTATTCACGGGCTTTGTGACTGATGGATGGCGAGTTTCAGTTAATGGTGTACCTGGCTTGCTACCACCACAGAAAAATATTGACGCGCTCATTGGTCGATTTGGAATTGCTCCGGGTACCCGAGTGATTCTTGTACCTGCAGGCAGTGGTCCAACTGGAGTTGACGTGTTCAGTGCAGCAACCTGGATTTATTGGGCATTAAACGCAGAAGGACAACATTATGTTTCGATTCTGAATGGAGGTAACGAAGCATGGAGATCTGACTCCACTGACCCGATAGAAACTGGCGCTGTAACTCCACACGCCGTTATGTTCAGGGGGAAATTGCAGCCAGGGTACATGGCCACAGCGGCTACCGTTGAAGGCGCGCTGAAAGATGGCACCCCTATTCTTGTTGACGCTCGACCACCAGCACAGTTCGAGGGAAAAGTGAAATCGCCGGTTGTATTGAAAGCAGGTACCATTCCCGGTGCCATTGCGGGCGGAGCCTGTTG
>JAJZCS010000139.1 GCA_021829055.1 Pseudomonadota bacterium | reverse complement strand
CGCGCCTGGGCCGCGTCCTTGCGGCGCCGCGCAAGGCCACGAAGACCGGCACCCGTGAAGTCGGAACGAAGCGCAATGGCGTTGGGCATGGCCAGCCTCCGATGCTCGCCATCTTGAATCACACCGCCACCACGTCGCGGAACCCCCGCGGTCAGTCACTAACCACAGGATTTGGTATTAGGGCATGCCGATGAAGAGGCACCTGGGCACTTCCATTTACCCGTTGGCTTTTCGGGTGCTTTTTCGATGATCGGGACGCAGCTATCCTGCCTTGGCGCGGCGGATGCCGATGTTGGGGATAAATAGGCCCATTGTCGCCTTCTGGTAAGCGAACACATGCTCGACGCGGGCGCGGACCTTGGACTTGGCGGCATTGGCCTTCGCGTGTTTAGTCCCTGGCTTTGGTGGTGCAATCTTTTCCAAAGAATGGAAGGAAGCGCTATGGGCCAGGTTCTTCACGGAAGCGCCCGCGCGACTGAGGCAATCCTTCGAGCGATACAGCATAGTCACGAGAGCCTGAGGGTTCTGGCCCAGGGTCATGGGATCAATCAGAAGACGGTCGCCAGGTGGAAAAGACGGACATCTGCGACCGATCTGCCTACGGGTCCTATAGAACCAAGGTCGACGGTCCTGTCCATCGAGGGCGAGGCGATCATTGTCGCCTTTCGCCGGCATACGCTTCTGCCGCTGGACGATTGCCTTTATGCGCTTCAGCCAACGATCCCGCATCTGCCGCGTTCGTCGCGGCATCTCGCGGCTGCCAGAGGTCGCGGCCGCCAAGCCCGCCAAGAAGCGGTTCCAGGCATATCCGATCGGCTATCTCCACATCGATATCGCCGAGGTCCAGACCGCCGAAGGCAAGCTCTACCTCTATGTCGCCATTGATCGAGCCAGCAAATTCACCGTTGTGCCGTTGGTGAAGCCGACCGGACGAACCTCCGGGTCGGCATTCCTGGAACGGGTGATCGAGGCGTTCCCTTACAAGATCCACACCGTCCTGACTGACAACGGCATCCAGTTCACCTTCCCGCCACGTCACGCCGACTGCCCGCTACATCACGCACATGTTCGACACCCGCTGCCACGAGAACGGCATCGAGCGCCGGCTGACAAAGGTGAAGCATCCCTGGACCAACGGGCAGGTCGAACGGATGAACCGAACAATCAAGGATGCCACCGTCAAACGCTTCCACTACGACAGTCACCAACAGCTCGCCGCTCACCTGTCGATGTTCATCAACGCATACAACTACGGGCGGCGCCTGAAGACCCTGAAGGGCCTGACCCCCTATGAGTTCATCTGCAAAATAGGGACAAAAGAGCCCGAACGGTTCAGGCTCAAGCCAATCTACCAAAGCCCGGGACTAAACAACTAATAAGCTACAACCAGGTTCGTGTAGGTTTCGGAGAGGTCTGGTAGCAAGGCGTAAGGCTGGGCTGGGGCCGAGTCTGAACATGCTGTTCCGTTCAGCGTTCAACGCACAAGGCAACACCCATGCCTCCACCGATGCAAAGCGTGGCAAGCCCTTTGTGAGCATTACGCTTCTGCATTTCGAACAGCAGTGTGACAAGCACCCTGGCACCTGACGCGCCGATTGGATGGCCTATTGCAATTGCGCCGCCATTGACGTTGACCTTGGCGGGATCAAGCCGCAAGCATGTATTTACAACACATGCTTGCGCCGCAAATGCTTCGTTGACTTCAACGAGATCGAGATCATCGACGGACCAGGAGGCGCGATCAAGCGCTTTCCGTGATGCCGGTATTGGGCCTGTTCCCATTAAGGCCGGATCGACGCCAGCGGTGGCGAAGCTAACAATTCGCCCGAGTGGCTGAAGGTTGCGACGCTTGGCCTCTCTTTCTGACATGACGACAAGGGCGGCGGCGCCATCGCTAATACCGGACGCGTTTCCCGCCGTAACGCTACCGTCCTTGCAGAACGCCGGTTTCAATCGGGCCATTTTCTCCATGGTGGCGTTATGGCGGATGTGTTCATCGTCGCTAATAATTCCTTGGCCTTCCCGACAAGAAATCGATACTGACGCAATCTCATCCTTGAAGCGGCCTGATTTTTGCGCATCTGACGCCTTGTGCTGAGAGGTCAAGGCAAGAGCATCCTGCTCTTCTCGGGTAACATGGTAGGCACGCGCAACATTTTCGGCAGTTGTACCCATGTGGTAGCCGTTGAAGGCGTCCCATAATCCATCCTTAATCATCGTATCGACGAGCGCCACATCTCCCATTTTTCTGCTTGAGCGTAAATGTGCGCAATGCGAGCTCATCGACATGCTCTCTTGGCCGCCGGCGATGACAATATCACACTGTCGGGACATGATCTGTTGTGCTGAGAGTGCGACAGCACGCAGGCCGGAGCCGCAGAGCTGATTGACACCGAATGCTGTCTTGGAATCTGGAATGCCGGCCATGCGCGCGGCCTGGCGGGCGGGGTTCTGACCCGCTCCAGCGGTCAATACCTGGCCCAAGATAACTTCGTCGATTTCGTCGGGCACCAAGCTTGCCCGTTGGATGGCCGCCCTGATGGTCACTTCACCCAACATATGGGCCGGAGTACTTGCGAAGGCGCCATTGAAGCGTCCCACCGGAGTGCGCGCTGCCGACACTATCATCACATCATCCATTTTCTGGTCCTACTGACGGGTACAGTTGTGGCAAAATACTTGCCTCATGTTCGTAGGGTTACAACCCGCGGACCCATCTTAAGAATGGTTTCCATAGTGCCGATTCAGCATGCCTCCCCGCGACCATTCCGATATGGCCGGCGTCCGGCCTGACAAATATGGTGTTCGGGATTAAGGATGCGAGAGGTAAGGCAGAGGCGGGAGGTACAATAAGGTAGCGTTTAGGGATTGCGATAAACGTGCAGCAGGGTAGGGTGATACGATCGATGCAATGGCCCTCGACGCACCATTCCCCGCGATTTGGAGTGTTCGCGCCGCACCACTGCACCAGCGTTTCTCGGGCGACGTGCTCGCCTAAAGGAACCCCGTCACTCAGCCAATCTTCCAGTACAACGAAGCGCCGTGCCTGCGGGCTTGTCTGCGCAAGAGCCGAGAATTTCCGATATAAATCGCCCACCTCGAACGGATCAAGCATCGCAAATAAAACCTGCAACAACCCTCCTGGCGATGGAGAAGACCGTCGGCCTGCCGAAGATCGTCCTGGCCGATACCGGCTTCGCCAGCGGCCCGGCGGTGGAGGAACTCCAGATGCGCGGCATCGAGCCGCTGGTCGCAATCGGCCGCACCCAGCCGCATCGGCCGTACGACTTCCGACCGCCGCCGGAACCCAGGCCAGCGCGACGGATCACCGAACCCTGGCGGATTGCCCTGAGGGCCAGGCTGGAGACCGAAGATGGCAAAGCCCTCTACAAACTGCGCAAGCAGACCGTCGAACCCGTGGTCGGGATCATCAAAGCGCCATCGGCTTTGCCCGCTTCCGCCTGCGCGGCCTGCTAAAAGTCGCCACCACGTGGACCCTGATCGCTCTGGCCTACACCTGCAGGCGCATCCTGCGCCTGCAGGTGGCCTGACTGGGTCGCCGCATCGCCATCGGTGAACAGCCCGGCCGTAGGCGATGACCCGAACCCGACAGGCTGCTAGCACGAGATCTGAAGTCGCAGACTACGTTGGCTGGGGTTCTGGCAGGGTCTGACCATCCAACAGGGCCGTCTGATCTCTCGCAGCAGGCTCTATATGGCGCAATGCGTCTCGACTCCTTGCACATGGTTTCGTCATCGCGATTTCAGCGACGGACATTTCCGCAGTGGGCGCTGTCTGCAGTGGCATTATCACGGTTATGCATGACTCGAGTGGCCTTCCGGTAGTTCATTTTGAGCGTCATGGTTCTGCTTGCGCTGAATCGCCGAGAGAAGTCCGCTCATCGCGACGGGGGCGGGTGTAACCGCTTCAGCATCATGGTGTCGATGTGGATGGCGGGCATTTTCTTCCTGGTAGCCCTTTGCCTCTTCCGCCCAAGGTTACTTATGCGGCGCATGTGATCTTGCGTTCCGGACTATACGGAATAACAGGGTAACCTTCTGCTCGCTTGCAGAAGCGGTCGGTGACGAGTACTAGGGGTCGCCAAGGTTGCTCCAGCCAAGGACGTGCCATGGCCCCCGTTTTTGATGATTCTCCGCGACGCGACGTGGCGGATACTGTTCCGCCCCATCGGGCTGGCGTTGACCGCGTGACAGAGGCATTTGCCTTCGATGATATCCTGTTGGTTCCGGACTATTCGACGGTTCTGCCGACGGAAGTGGACACCACCACGCGGCTCACACGCACAATTTCGCTAAACATCCCGCTGATTTCAGCGGCAATGGATACCGTCACTGAGGCGAAAATGGCGATTGCCATGGCGCAGCAGGGGGGGATCGGCGTGATCCATAAGAACCTCTCAATTTCCGAACAAGCTGAGCAGGTCCGGTTGGTAAAAAAATTTGAAAGTGGGATGGTTGTCAATCCGCTCACAATTTACCCGGACCAAACATTAGCTGAAGCCCAAGCCCTAATGGCCGCGCATGGTATTTCCGGGGTTCCTGTTGTAGAGCGTGAGACCAACCGCTTGGTTGGTATCTTGACGCATCGCGATGTGCGTTTCGCAACTGATCCAAATTCGCGCGTTTCAGAACTGATGACGCACGAAAACCTTATTACGGCGCCCGCTGACGTGGCTCCCGAAACTGCAAAACAACTGCTGCACAAGTACCGCATAGAGAAGCTTTTGGTGGTTGACGAGGCATTTCGCTGTATTGGTCTAATCACTGTGAAGGACATGGATAAGGCCGAGGCACACCCGCTCGCTAACAAGGACGGACTTGGTCGTTTGCGTGTTGCAGCCGCAACGGGTGTTGGTGAGGACGGTTTTGCTCGCGCTGAAGCGCTGATTTCTGCCGGCGCCGAGGTCATCGTTGTTGATACCGCTCATGGTCATTCTGAAGGTGTCCTGAGAGCCGTCGCCCGCGTAAGGGATATTTCGAACGCGGTGCAAATCATTGCAGGCAATGTCGCAACGCCGGAAGGCGCAAGCGCTCTTATTTCGGCCGGGGCGGATGCCATCAAGATCGGGATCGGCCCTGGCAGCATTTGTACAACCCGTGTAGTGGCCGGTGTCGGCGTACCGCAATTCTCCGCAGTACTGGAGACAGCAGCGGCATGCCGTGACGCTAACATTCCTGCTATTGCCGATGGGGGTATCCGGACGTCCGGTGACATGGTCAAAGCGATTGCAGCCGGAGCGGATTGCGTCATGATTGGCTCATTGCTGGCCGGAACGGATGAAGCCCCTGGGGAGGTTTTTCTCTATCAGGGTCGATCGTACAAATCCTATCGCGGGATGGGCAGCCTCGGTGCCATGGCGCGCGGCTCGGCGGATAGGTATTTCCAGCAGGATATAACGGACGCTCTGAAGCTCGTTCCCGAAGGGATCGAGGGCAGGGTGGCTTACAAGGGAGCAATGGCTGCCGTGGTGCATCAGCTCGTCGGTGGATTGCGAGCTGGCATGGGCTATACCGGATCAGCTTCTATCGAAGCCTTAAAAAGCACTACGCGGTTTCGTCGGGCCACCGTCGCGGGCTTACGCGAAAGCCATGTCCACGATGTTGCGATCACGCGCGAAGCCCCGAACTACCGGCAGGATTAGAGTCTGATGACCTCTGCCGGGCGTTTGCAGGCGGCAATTGAACTGCTTGGCTCGATTGAGATTGACCGGCGTCCGGCCGACGCGGTCGCTAACGAATTCTTTCGGGCACGCAGGTTTATTGGCGCTGGAGATCGGCGGGAAATCAGCGAGAATGTTTGGTCTGTGATCCGCGCACGCTATCGCCTCGGCTGGTGGCTTGATCGGGTAGGCGCGGCAGTAACGCCACGCCTACTTGTTTTTGCGTTATCGATTCTGAGCGGTTCCAGCGCAAACCGGGTAGCTGAGACTTGCGGCGGCTCGCGATTTGGACCGCCTGCACTTGAAGATGATGAACGTCGGGCATTGGCACGACTCGACCGGC
>JAJZCS010000138.1 GCA_021829055.1 Pseudomonadota bacterium | reverse complement strand
TGCGCTCGGTCACCCGCTCGGGGCCACCGGGGCGATTCGCACCGCGACGCTGGTGCACGGCATGCGCCACAAGGGGCAGAAGGGCTACGGCATGGTCACCATGTGCATCGGCACGGGTATGGGGGCGGCCGGGATTTTCGAGGTGTACTAGCCGAGCAACTTCGTGAAATGGCGTGACAGAGAAAGAAGCCAAAACCCAGACTCTGGACACAGCTTTTGCCACAGACCTCGCGCCGCCGAAGAGGCATTTAAGCGAGCGAAGATAGTACGCGCGAGCGCGATGCACCCCGCACATTGGCGATGGGTGCGGGATCAGGATTAAAAAGGCCCACCCATCCGGTCGGATGGGTGGGCGAGATAGTGCGCGCATCATGCACGGGCAGTCCGATGATATTGTGCCTTCAGCTAACGCTGGCCTTGATGTTCAGGTAGTACGTTGTGGGCGCTCCCGGCATGCCTGCCAGCTGCCCGTTGTTCAGCCCGAAACCACCACCTGATCTGTACTCAAAAATGTTGTATTGATTATCGAGCAGGTTAAGTACGCCGAAATCCACGGTAAAATGATGGAGGTCGTCAAGATGGTATCGTCGCCCGAAATTCAGTTGTACCGCGGCGTTCCATATTCCGAAGGCCGGAAGCTTCGTTGAGCTTGGCTTATCCGTGTAATTGTTGAAAATGGTTTGCGATCCAGTATAGCTCCACCAGGTGCGAGGCTCGATCAGCGCTCCATATCGATACAATTTGTAGAATGCGCCAACATTCGCGGTCTGCGCCGGAACGTTCGCTACCGGCAGTCCATTATAACTTCCGTGGCTGTTCGTATAATTCGAATAATTAGCCTTCTCGAAGCTGAGATTTGTGAAAACATAGAGTGCGCCAACCGGGTGGTCATCGAAATACATGTTTACTCCGTGAAATACGGAGGAGCCGGATGAGAACTCGTTGGTTCCGTTTGCGAGAGAGATCGCGAGTCTCTGGTTTGTGTCGTTCAGGTGGTAGTAATTGATTCCGAACGATGCATCATGAAGCAATGCATCGTTTCGGACGTACGCCTTGATGCCGACCTGATACTGAGTGGAAGCCTGTGGTCGCAGGCTTGTCGCTAAATAATGGGCGTACGTCCCAGAGGCGCCCGCGGTTGCCGCATAAGACCTGGAAAAGTTCGCATACAAACTCAACGCGGGAAGGATTCTCCAGTTGATCCCGAGCGATGGCTCGACTTCCGTGAAGTCTGTGCTGGAATTGAGGAAATAATCTCCATTGTTCCCTCCGAGATCGTATTGAACATTCAGGGGCCAACGCGTGTTTACGTCGCTGTTGTAACTGGTCTGGAATCGTACAAGTCGTACCCCTGGGGATATGCGCAGATTTCGAATTGGGCGAATATTGTCCTGAATAAAGGCAGCGAGATCGGTGATATAGAGGTAATTACTGTGAAAGTGCCACGGAATATTGAAGCTGTAGTATAGATTCGGTGGGGCGGGGCTTTCCCCGTTTTCGAGATCATTGACGTCGACTCCCTGTCCGTCTAGAGACGTGGCCGGTTCACCTGAAGTCCAGAAATCCAGCAGTGAGTAATAACTGTTGTTCAGAAGATAGCCGCCAAATGACAAAGTGTTTCTGGGCAGCCTCGCAGTCAAATAGAGCTTGTCGCCGTATGTATCGTCGGTTGCGCGGTAATACTGACTTTGTTGATTAGTAGAGTAGCTCGGGTCTTGGTGAAGATGCTCTCGCATTCCACGTCGGAACCAGAGTAAATTGTGTAAAGTTAGTCTCTTTTCCAGTCGATTTTCGAATTTCGAGTAAATGATATAGCTCTTGTTGATGGCCTTCTTCCAGTACATGGAAAACGGAAGAGTCGTATAGAAACCAGTTGTTTGCTGACTAAGCAGCTGCCCATTTACGGTAGGCCCGCCAGTGCGGGCATGCACAGGGATGTTTACGGGTCGATATCCGGCGCTTCTGGCGATATATGCGCCAATACTGAAATGCCCATGATGAAATCTACGGCGCAGCTTGAAATAGGAGGCATAACTGGAGCTTGGATTGTTAAATCCATATCCATGTAGGTAATTGTTTGAACTAGAGGTTGCGCCGGCTATCACGGCAGACCAGCCGTCTACATTTCCCGATGTCAGGCTGAAGTCGACGCCCTTGCTGTTGTAGGTGCCGTAGAACGCCCCGACCGTTGCGCCTGCCTTTTGAGAGGGCTGGAGGGGAACAAAATTGACTGATCCGCCGATATTTTCGAACCAGCGGTTTACTGGGTATCCGGGGCCATAGGTCACGCTGACCCCTTTAATCATCGACATACTGGGGATTTCATTCGTTCCCCAAACGGCATAGGCGGGGTCCACCATCGGGACGCCGTCGAAGGTAACCATAACCGTGCCGTCATTCCCATTGCCGGCCGCACCCGACCAGCCGGTTTTCATGCCATTTATGCTGACGCTGCCGCGGGTCGCGCCGGTCGGAGAATCCGTACTGGTATTGACGCCTGGTGCAATCGCCAATATTTGACTGGCGCCCGCCGATGGACCGACGGTCTGCAGCTGTCGCTCGCTTATCACTTTGATAGATTGTGTTGAGTCAAATATTTGTTCTTTTGTAGGCAGAGAGTCAAGGGTGTCTAACGCTTTGGTTGCTGAGACGAGTATCGTACTCAGCGTCGCCCCGGGATCCTGCAGGGAATCGTCGGTAGTCTGAACTTGAGGATGTTCCGGTATCGATGTGGGTGTTGAACTAGGTTCGGCAGCAAGCGCGCACTGGCGGCCTGGCATTCCACAGAGTCCTATTGCAGCGGCAATTGCCAACGCGAATGACCTGCGCGACGACGGCATACTTGTCATACTGACTCCAGTGCAGTTGAGTTACAGAAAAGAGAGGAATTTTTGCTCAGCGTGAGTTCGGGTTGGAGGTGTTCGACTCTGCGGACGGAGCGGCACTGGATGCAGCTATGCGTTGCCCGCAATTCCGGGCTGACAGAGGGTCAGTCCTGTGCTTTTGTGTGGGAATCGGTTCGAGAGTCGAACCCGGTGCGTGGCGCAGGTTCGTGCCTTACCATCAAGGGCGTTAAGATTCGGTCTGTTGTTCCGAATGGCCATTTCTTGGCTGTCCAGTGGCGTCAGTCTGATGGGCCGCGTTGATGCGATCGAATGGTCGTCGGTAGTGCTCGCTTTTGAGTCACGGTCAGTGGACCAGGAAGGGCAATGACGGCGAGCCCCATTGGTGTGTCGTGCGCCGGGAGCGCTGGTGCGCGCGCCCGCCTTCGAGCGGATGACAGGATCCGATTGAGCGAGCAACTCGGATCCCTGCCACGTGGGAGTTTTTCCTGGGTCGTCGCAGCAGATCGCATATCCGTTGCCATCGAAATACGATATGGCTTCAATGTGACGATATTGTGACGTTCGCCCGCCTTGTTTATGGTGTTTTGGTGTGCGAAATGAGGCGATGGCGGTTATCTTGGGAAGTAACAGGTAACAGCAGGTGAGCACTTAATAAATGTTAGGAAGGGGACTTACCGGGAATTGAAGGTCTTTGATTGTGAGTTGAAGTTGTGCGGAAGTGGTTCTGTAGAGGTGGCGGAAATACTGCGGGCTTGTTCGATGAGCCTCATATGATGATGTTCGGGACGATAATTGAGTCTTTTCTCTGCGCGTCCCACCCATCGGCTCAATCGGTCCCCATGGGGTGCCCGCACCGCAAGTCGTGATGGTGATCGGCTGGCAAGCATGAAACCCTGGCGGGATCGCATGGTGGCTTTCTCTTCAATCCGGAAATTGTTATTTGACTCCAGCCATCACATTGGCGCCGATGCTGTGATGGGAGATTTGACGGGACGAGTCAGAGAGGTGGGATGGTGGAAATGTTGCATGCGGGATTTGCGCGTAACAGGCGTTCCGGAAAATCCAGACACTCGGCAACAGCGCGGCTCCGAGTCATTCGGAGACCTTCATAATTCGACCTATGATGCAAATCGAGCGGCCAATCCGGTGGGCCTGATATTTATCTTTGAAACGCCGACGTTCGTTGCGAAGCGGGCGGGCGCCATCGGTTGCGACCACGGCACACCAATTCGGCGGCCTGCTGCCATCTTCCCGAATCATTCGAATGGCGTCGTCGCGACCAATGACGGCAGTGAATCGCTGGGCGCGTTCGTGAATCATTCGGCGCCCAGCGGTAATGGGCCGGATCGGCATGCGTATGATCGTAAATCGTTGTGAAGCGACAAGATCCACTCGATGGCCGACCCCGTTAATAGTCTCACGAGTGCGCAGCGTTTTGATTTTTCGTCTTCGCGGGGCGCGAGAGATATCGGCCATGACAGCACTTCTTGCAGTAGTGCGGACGCGGTCGCGACGCTCGTGGCGATGGGTTATGGTGATCCTGATTTTTGCGGTGGCGATTGGTGGACTGTTCGAGAGACCTGCACGCCAACCGGCAAGGAAGTCTAATGGGTTCGCGCTGCGCGCTGCAGCGGCCCTTGCGACGCATACGTTGGACGCAACCGCGGTTCGGCGGCATCCTGGAACAACGCTCCCGAAAATTTCGCTGAGTACGTTGGTGCGCGCGGGGCGCCTCGTGCGGCGCTCGTCGCTCCGGTGCCCACTGACGGGCAAGAGCCTGCAACGCTACGCACAGTTCACCCGGGCCGGAATGCAGCGCTTTGACCGTAACGCCGCGCGGGACATCCCCATCGTGATGGATGTGATTTATGGCAATGTCGCCGCCCTCCAGCGTGCGCTCAGCGCCGGGATCAACCCGAATCTCCAGGTCCGCACCAACGGAGTTCGGTTCGAGACTTTCAGTTTGCTCACCTTTGCGATTGCGATCGGTCAGCTCAGCAGTGTCACGGAACTGGTCAACGACGGCACTTCGCTGCTCTCGAGCAACAGCGCCGCGGACGCGTCGTCGATGAACGCACCGCTGCCCGATGCGGCCGCCGGCGGAGAGACGACGGTCGTGCGATTTTTGTTGGATCATGGTGCGAATACCGGCCAGGTCGGCCCCATGGGGAACACGGCTTTGGAAAACGTCGTCGAAGGAGGCTATTACGCCACCGCGAAGCTGCTGCTGGCTCACGGCCCGAACTTGAACGACGTGCTGCAGCCGGGCGGTAAGAGGCCCACTTATTTGGCCACCGCAAAGGGGTGCAGTACGCGGCCAATCTCAAGCCTCTGATCCCATAGGGCGCTCTCCCCTGGAACGACGTGGGGCATCCGTCGCAGGAGCGGTGAGGCGACATCACCGGCGCTAAGTTCTAGGGTATCGTGGTCCGGGTGCGATGCAATCTGTGAGGACCTGGGCCGTTCGAAGCAAAAATTTTCGCGAACGTCATCACGGTAGTCGCCTCGTTCGCCTCGGCAACGAAAATCTTTCTAGTGACGGCTTCGTAGGCACGCACGCTGCGATGGTCGGCCTGGACCGGACGCACCGCGAGGTGCGCGTTGCGACGGTACTCGATGAGAGCGGTGTGCAGATCGCTGTCGAGCGTTTCTACCGCTGCAGCACACGCATGATCACGATTGGCAGTCTGACGCGCGACTTCGGTGATTGGGTGGTTCGGTGACTCCGGACGTAGGCCGGTGGCGAGTCAGGTCTGCCCAGATGAGGGTCCGGCGGCTCGCGCGACGGGCGGTGCGAATCGAGGCGGGCCGCGGAGAGCGCGCGAGTGTTCATCGGTCGTCTCCTGGCGCACACGGTGGATGACGGGCTCAGTGTCACGCCGGGGTCGATTGGCGACGAGGCGGATACGCTGCGCAATTTGCGTCTTGTGCGTTCAGGGGCCTCCCTGCGACACTGCGGCTTCCGTGGCCCACCCGGGGAGCCGCGCAACAGGTTGAGCGCACCGTGTCGTCGAACCGATGGGCCTCGCTGTGGAGGCTCGATCCTGCGGTCACGTATCTGAATCACGGCTCCTTCGGTGCCTGCCCGGCGGCAGTGCTGCGCGCGCAATCGCGGCTGCGTGCCGAAATGGAACGCGAGCCGGTCGATTTTCTCGTCGGCGCGCTGCCCGGGCTGCTCGAGCG
>JAJZCS010000137.1 GCA_021829055.1 Pseudomonadota bacterium | reverse complement strand
CTCAGGCACACTGCGCCACTCGTGTAATTTATAGGCATCCATCCGTCTTATGCTAAGAAAGCTATGTAAAATAACAAATTGATCTGGGACAGACTCTTAGAACTGGGGTAAATTAATTAAGATGCCTTGCGGATAATTGGTTGAATGGACAGATTGATGCCTATAAATTACACGAGTGGCGCAGTGTGCCTGAGAGATAGACTCTGCAGCTAACTCTTGGTAGAAAGATTCTTCGACTCTTGGTTACGAGTTGTTGATCCCTTATAGGGACACTTACGTCTATCCAATAGAGGTTGTCGGAAGATGCGGATTATCGCAAAGTCATATGTTTCAAGAACGATTGGTTTGAAATGACTAACAAAACTTCTGCGCTCCCGGAAATAAGCTGCTTAGCCGGGAAACAGCCAACGCCAGCAATGCTGGTTGACATACCAAAACTCATCACTGCCTACTATACCAATCTACCTGATTTCTCCATTGTGGAGCATCGGGTAGCTTTTGGTACCTCGGGCCATCGCGGTTCTGCCTTCCGAAGCACGTTTAACGAGTGGCATGTTCTGGCTATCACTCAGGCTATTTGCGATTATCGTAAACACCGAGGTATTGGCGGCCCCTTGTTCCTGGGCATCGATACGCACCCCCTATCCATGCCCGCTTATACAAGCGCGCTAGAAGTGCTGGCGGCGAACGACGTGGAGGTCATGCTTTCAAAGAAGAGCGAATACACGCCTACTCCCGCAATTTCCCGCGCGATACTTACATACAATCGCGGCCGTAAAGCCAGCCTAGCAGACGGAATTGTCATCACGCCTTCGCACAACCCACCAGAAGACGGAGGCTTCAAATACGACCCCACAAACGGTGGGCCTGCGGAAACTGATACGACCAACTGGATCGGCAAAAGGGCCAATGAATTTATACAAACCAACCTAAAAGGGGTGAAGCGAATCTCTTTCGAAAGAGCCCGACGCGCCGCAACCACGCACCACTACGATTTTCTTAACGCTTACGTCGAAGATCTCGGCAACGTCCTCGATATGGATGCCATTCGTGGTGCGAACATCGCGATGGGAGTGGACCCTCTCGGCGGCGCAGGAGTTCACTATTGGGAACGCATTGCTGACCACTACCGACTCAATCTCACGTCCGTAAATAATGTCGTTGACCCAACGTTTCGGTTTATGACTGCCGACTGGGATGGGCGAATTCGGATGGACCCTTCCTCACCATACGCGATGCGGAGTCTAATCAGCCTAAAGGAACGCTTCGATGTTGCGTTCGCATGCGATACTGACCACGACCGGCATGGCATCGTCACCAAGTCCGCCGGTCTGCTGCCACCCAACCATTACCTCGCATCTGCTATCTTCTATCTCTTTCAGCACCGGCCAAAGTGGGCTAAGGCGACGGCGGTGGGCAAAACGGTCGTCAGCAGTCAGATGATCGATCACGTTGCCGCGAAGGTTGGTCGAGCGCTCTACGAAGTGCCGGTCGGTTTCAAGTGGTTCGTCCCTGGCCTGCTCGACGGCTCCCTTAGCTTTGCTGGCGAAGAGAGCGCTGGCGCAACGTTCCTCCGTCTCGACGGTTCGGTGTGGACAACGGATAAGGACGGGATTGTACTTGCACTTCTATCGGCAGAGCTCACCGCTCGCTTGGGTCGAGACCCGGGAGAGATTTACGATAGCCTTGCGCGCGAGTTCGGCAACCCGGCTTATGATCGCGTTAATGCACCAGCGACGCTAGAGCAAAAGCGAAAGCTAGGACGTTTGTCTCCTCAGCAAGTTCACTCCGCAGAACTAGCTGGAGAAAGAATCCAAAGCATCCTTACTGAAGCCCCCGGCAACCACGCACCCATCGGCGGTCTGAAGGTAATAGCCAAGAGCGGATGGTTTGCAGCACGTCCATCAGGCACCGAGGACATTTACAAGATCTACGCCGAAAGCTTCTCGGGAACGGCTCATCTGCACCGCGTGCTGTCAGAAGCACAGGCCATCGTCGAATCTACCTTAGCTGATGAAGACGGCGATTAAGAATAGTGTGGCGAAAAAGATCGCTCAACATAATGACTATCAAAAATCCAACTCGGAATACTGTTGCTCAGGCGGATAAACTGACACGTGCGAATCGCGATCCTCGTTCAAATCATTGGTTGATCTGCGTTTGTCACGGAAGCGCCGCTGCATGCGCGTGATAGTGATGGGCACTCATCTCAGGGAACCCTCCCGTACGCTGTTCACCGCCTCGACGACAGTACCCACTCGTCGGCTGCGAGGCTGGGCCAGACGTCTCGAATGGGTGAATGGACCTTGCTCCGGTTGCTGATTATCGGAACAAGCGCGACCGTGCGCTGGGCAATGGCAAGCGTTGTTTCTCCGACCTTGTTGAAAGACGTTTGTATGATGGCTATGCGGCGGCTTCAACGATTTCCGTGGCGGCGCGATCGGCCTTCCAATTTCAGGGGAGCAACTGGTCGATTTTGGTGGCCCTGGTTCGCCCGGAGACGATGCGTTGGATCATCATGAGGTATTCGGGGATGGCAAAATGACCACAGCACTCCTCGACCGCCTGACACACCATTGCCACACCCTCGAGACCGGCAATGACAGCTTCAGGTTTAAGAACAGCTCAGTTCAGAAATCCCAAAACCGAAAGGAGAAAAATCAGCCCCCTGACCCGCCCCGTCCAACGCGGGACATAAACTTCACCCGGGTCAAATCTCGATGAAAATTTCTGCCTCTCCCGGGTCAGATCTCAGCGCAAATCACCACCACTGGGCCTCAAAAAGCCCCCAGGCTTTGGTGGAGGGGGTTGGATTCGAACCAACGTAGGCGTGCGCCAACGGATTTACAGTCCGTCCCCTTTAGCCACTCGGGCACCCCTCCGCCGCTCGTATTCTGCGATCGAGCGGGCATTGTCAACGGCCGCAGCCTCGCGATAGACAACGACCATGGAACCTGTCGACCCACGCCGAAAGCATGGCAAAGCAAAGCCTCCGCGCCACAAGCACGGCCCGACACTCCCTCACCAGAAGCGTGGTGAGGCAGAGCGCTCGCCAGCGCCACACTCCATCCGTTCCGACCCGTCGAAGAGCAATGACAGCCATGGCCGCCCGCGTTATGGGGGGTCGTTCTGGCTGTATGGAATTCATGCAGTCGAAGCCGCCTTAGCCAATCCCGCACGACGGCTGCGCCGTCTCGTTCTGACCGAAGAAGCCGAAGCTGTCTTAACCGCGCGGCTCCCGAAGCCTTGGGCAATTCCTGGGGAGCGGATCGACCGCAATCGTCTCGATCACATGCTCGGTCGGGGCATTGTCCATCAGGGTGTAGCGTTACAAACCGACCCATTGCCGGGGGCAACTCTTGCCGATGCGCTCAATCGCCCAGGCCCAGTTCTCGTGCTCGATCAGATAACCGACCCACGCAACGTCGGAGCCATCCTCCGCTCCGCCCAAGCCTTTGGTGCCGCGCTGGTGATTACGCAGGATCGTAACGCACCTGACGAAACTGGTGCCCTTGCCAAAGCCGCGTCGGGTGCATTGGAAAAAATTCTCCTCCTTAGAACCACCAATATTGCGCGAGCTCTAATCGCACTTAAAGCGTCAGGACTCTGGATACTCGGCCTTGATGCAGGGGGGAAAACTCGGCTGAAAGGGTCGACGCTCGGCGGCAGGCGCGTAGCGCTGGTCCTTGGGGCAGAAGGGGAAGGCATGCGCCGCCTGACGCGCGAAACGTGCGACGAGTTAGTTTTTCTACCAATGCCGGGAGGTATGGAAAGCTTGAACGTTTCCGCTGCAGCAGCGATAGCTCTCTATGAAATCACCCAGAATTAACATATGTCACATTAAATATTTAGTCCGCCGCCAGACCCTAAATATAGGCATTATGTCGATTACGTAATGAAATATCCCCAGCACCGTTAACCAACGGGTCTCATGCTTTTCATAACACGTCAAATTATGCTGCGTCCACAGTCAAACATCATGATCATCTCCTCTGCACTCAGATTTCTAGTCTACAACTCATCCCGACATAACAGGGCAATAAGACCTGGTACGGCATCGTAAATAGATAAAAAGAAGCTCCGATAATAGCGAGATAACCGAGTAGATTTTCGCTGGCCGAAAATTGCCGTATCATGAGACGCACCTGATGCCATCGTTTGGCTAAAATACCGATCTCAGCGTCTGACATTTATCAAGACCCATCTAAGCATGCGCCACGTCACACCAGCGGCGATGTGGTCGTTTGATCTTGGTTGTTTGTTTAGCCTCGATTTGCGGCGTATATTAGCAACGGAATCCCACGGAGCTTCTCATGACTTTGGGGGTCGAAGCGCCAAGCTGAATGCTATGTGTGCCGATGTCGCTCGCCGCGGCATGGAGCGCTCCTAGATTAATTCGAACGACGGCACCCGCAACCCAACTTCCTATTTGGTCTTTGCCGTTTAGGTTTGTTCGTCGCGTCATCCCAAGCGCTCCGATATGTCCGCGCCCTTGTAACCAACTCCGAGCGGAATGCACACCACCCTTTTCTCGGTAAATGGTCCAGCCTATGGAACAGAAATCACGTTGGCTCTTCGGGCGCCGTCACAATCGCCAAAATTGGCCAGCCACTGGTCGATCGTGTACGCGAATGGTATAACTCAAACCTCAATGCTGAACCTCAGGTCTTTACTTTCCGCCGCTTACAGGCATGACCATAGCGCACTAATAGAATTTCTACGCTTTGGCACCGTAGGCGCCGGCGGATTATGTGTCGACACAGCGTTCGTCTATACGATGCGAGCTTCGATAGGTCTCTACGCCGCTGGTATGGTTGGCTATTTTGCCGCAGCCAGTGTTAATTGGGCCCTTAATCGTGCATGGACATTCCGCTATCGTCGCCATGTCCAGGCGCATGTTCAGTGGACCCGCTTTTTAGCGGTGAATCTCGTCGGACTCAGTCTCAACCGCGGTATGTATATGTTCCTTATCGCCACAGAGGCTACAGCACGCCAACAACCGATTCTTGCTGTCGCCGCCGGTGCAGCGGTTGGTTTTGGCGTTAACTTTATTTTATCGAGATCTCTGGTATTCTGTTAGCTGGCAAGCCTAAACGGATCGCCTTTTATTCTTTGCTCAGGAACACCCAAGACTCGTGTTTGGCCCGGGGTCGTCGCCGCGTTTGATTGGCCAAGAAGCAGGATTTCTCATCCTTCTTGGGATCTTGGCACCTCCATTTACCCGTTGGCTTTGAGGCTGGCGGGTCGGTGAGGACCTGATGGGCCATGGCATGGCAACGGGAGGCGGAATTCCTGGCTCTTGACCGTTCGACGTTGGCTTTTCGGGTGCTTTTCGATGATCGGGACGCAGCTATCCTGCCTTGGCGCGGCGGATGCCGATGTTGGGGATAAATAGGCCCATTGTCGCCTTCTGGTAAGCAAACACATGCTCGACGCGGACGCGGACCTTGGACTTGGCGGCATTGGCCTTCGTGGTGCGCTCGGACATCGGCCACGCCTTCGGCTTGCGGCGATGGATACGGCTGACCTTGCCCTGCGGGGTGCAGCCAGCACTCGTTGGCTTAGCTGCCCACACATCGGACGCGGTGTTGTCGTTTGTCACCACGTCCCGCAGCATGCGTCCGTCATACCCGCGCACCGTCGGTGGTCTTGCCCTTGCGGATAAAGCCGAACGTCCGGCAGATCGAGATACTGCTCTTGTAGCCAAAGCTCGGGATCGCGATATCCGGCTGCGGCTTGCCATCAGCAGCCGGCCGGGCTGTGGCGAACGTCAGCGTCCAGCACGCATCGGTGTCTTTTTGGCGGGCCTTGCTTGGCCGGCTCGTCTGGCCAGATCTCGGCGGGCCTCTTGCCTTCCTTCACCGCCGCCTTCCCGGCCTCGGTGTTCCTCCGTTGGGGCGCCGCGACCGGCGTTGCGTCGACGATCTGCTCACCCATCTGTAGATAGCTGCGTTCCTTCAACTGGCGGTCGAAATCGGCAAACAGCGTGTCGAGGGCACAGACGGCGGCCAGCCGCTCGCGGAACGTGCGGATCG
>JAJZCS010000136.1 GCA_021829055.1 Pseudomonadota bacterium | reverse complement strand
CCATCGAACATGGCGATGTTGAACGCAATCGAAAAATTCATCCCAATCGAATGCAAAAATTTCTTCGCGAAAGCAGGATATCAGTCAATCTGATCGGAAAATGCTCTAGTGACGCGTTGGCAAAAAAGGGACTGCGGTCCGTTCTTCAATCATGTCCCGCCTCCAAAACTCACTCAGCCGAATCATGATCTGCTCGCCAAATTTCGCAAACCGACGCCGATAGCCGCCACACATTAGGGACTATTCCGACCGGTAGCCAGCTGCGACGTCGACATTCCCCAGCCGGGAACCTTGCTTGGGCCGACCGTTCGCGGGACCAGTGCCACGGCGTTTTCTGCGGCTGGCCGGCCTTCCCCCCACGTCAATGCCCCCCTGACACCTCCAGTTTACACGGCATCTTCAGGTGTCTGTGCACCAACGACCTCTGCCTGGGCCATCGTGACAGCATCAATCTCCAGCCTCTGCTTTGGCAGAGCATTTGGATATTCTGCCTGCAAAAAACCGATCATCTTCTCGCGCACGTAACAACGCAGATCCCATGCCTCACCGGAATTGCGGGCCGATACTAAAGCACGCAGTTCAATCGTCGTTGCTAGCGCCTGGGTAACTTGCAGTACCATGACCTTGCCGCTCCAGAGCGGTGTTGAATGAACAATTTCATCGAGCTTCTTACGGAGAACGTCAACGGGTACCGTGTAATCGACATTCCAGTGTACTGTGCCGATTAATTCCGAGCTATCGCGTGTCCAGTTCTGAAACGGTTGTCCCAATAGCCATGCCAATGGCACGATCATCCGTTGCCAATTCCAGATCCGAACAACCACATAGGTGCTCGTAATTTCTTCGACCCATCCCCATTGACCGTTGATCACCACGGCGTCCTCAACGCGTAAAGGTTGAGTAATCGCGATCTGGACACCCGCAATCAAATTGGACAGCACCGGCCTTGCCGCCAAACCAACCACTAGGCCTGCAGCCCCGGCGGAGGCCAGGAGTGACACACCATACGCACGCACCGCCGGAAACATCATCAGCGCGGCCGCAACAGTAACAATAAATGTCAGCACATAACTAACTCGCCTTAGCACCTGCCATTGCGTGACGTGCTTGCGGGCTATTGCGTCAGATTGAATATTTTCCGGACGGTGAGCTAGTTGATGAGCTGTAGTGGCGTCCACCATGATTGTGAATGTCCAACCCACCATGACAATAAAAACAGCCCCAAGAACATGAAGCAGATTGATCCTGGCGCTTTCCGAAATCGGCACCACCGGAACAACACCACCAAGCAAAAGGACAGCAATAAAAAAAAACAAGACCTTCCGCATACGTTTAATCATTCGCCCGAGTACTGGTCGCGTACCTAGCAGCCGCTTTGGCACCATACGAACAATCATTATTTGCAGAATTGCAGCTACCGCGATAGCCGCGATCACCAGAACCGCTGTCGTAATTACTGCAGGCCACCCGTGCATGGACGATTCAATATTCCTGACAATGGCAGAAATAGCCTCGGAATGAATCAACTCTCCGTGGCTTGGTAGAATGTGGGCTCTGTTTGTGCCGTTCATGGAACCTCCTGTCGCGGATCTCGCGCATAACGCCAGCGAGAGCCATGCGCACTGACCTCAGAATGTCAGTTAGGTCTTTAGGGCCAAGATACAAGCTCCGCAGCATCCGCAATAACTCCATCCGTGTAATAGAATCGTCTCAGGAAGAAGCTCGGCCATGCTTCCTGCGTGTAACCCGACTCTTCTTTTCAAGACAATTTGCACGTTTCGAACCCGCCGCAAACCACGCCAATCTTCCCATACACAAACCTTTCTCTGCGCCACTCTCCGCAACGGACACTCCGCGCATACCATCGCTTCGCCACGCACAACTAAAACGCAATAAATCCCCAAAAATTCCGACGCGATTCGCTCCCGCCAGGCACTGTATAATTATTAAACACGCACTAATTTTGTGGACTCGGAAAGAGGTGAGCACGGAAACACGCATAATTCCTAGATCAAGACTCTGTATGACCGCATGCTCTGCGCGCTTCCACGCCTCGAAAAACGTCTACTCATCATTTAGACGCGATCTCTACGCCTTGTTTCAAATGAACCATTTTTACGCATTAGAGTCAGTTACTACGAAAGCTATAGGTGAACCCAACCGCTACGCTTGGCCAAAGTCATAAGCTCTTGCCATATCTGTTCAGCATTTCATTACTTTTAAGATGAGAACCGTCTTCCTGTTAACGACAACCACATTCGTACATCACTCGTGGACGCCACTGGCTTTCGGCGTTAGTTCAAATGGATCCATTCGAACGTCATTCACCACATCTTCTGAAAAAACCGCATTGTCATACCACTTGCTACGGCGCCAACAAACTCTTTAGAAAAGCGTACTGGCAACAAAACAGAAACAAAAACTAGCGTCTCCGTGTCGTCACACCAAGTTATTTTACAACTGCGGAAAGCCCTCTGAAGAAGGCACCCTTTACCCGAACCCGAGCTTGGCAAACGCTCTCATGCGCACCATTGCAGTCCTGCTCGGCTTGGCACCGTGACGTGAGCAATCCCAAGAAACTCGAAATGGTATAATCAGAATTGAGTAACATTCCCGACGCCATCAATTGCTTTAACCGCCTCCGCGAGATGTGGAGATACGTTGAACCCACCAGGCAATGCAATCTGGAGCGTGGTACCGGATTCAAACCGCGGAACGAGTATGATTCGTCCCTTACCCCGGCCCACGCGATCAAGTAATGCACAAAGCGAAATGACGGCGCTTTTTGTTTCGAATTCAACGCGTAGATCACTACCAACAGCTGCAGCTGCCCGTTCGAGCGCCTCGATGTCGAGCGCCGTTACACGAAGCGTTTCACCGTCCATCCTTAATTCTGCAGAGATCACGAGCATTTCCCCGTCCGCTAAAAGGTCGCGGGTGCGGGCAAGAATCTCCGAAAAAAGTGTTGCCTCAAAGGTACCGTGGCGATCCGAAAGCTGCACCCACGCCATGCGGGCACCCGTGCGGGTTGTGCGCTCCTTTCGGGAAACAAAAATACCAGCAAGCTTAACGCGCGTCATGCCAATCCTGGCAGCAGATTCAAGGCGCGTGGACTCTATGACGTCGAGGCGCCGAAGAACACTATCATAAGCGTCGAGGGGATGAGCCGTTAGATGGTAGCCAATGGCCTCTGCTTCGTGAGAAATAGCTTCAAATCTCGACCATGCCGGTACATCCGGAAGTCGCACGGCATCCGAGCCTTGTATGACAACGAGGTTTCCTACGGATCCGGCGTCAGCTGCCGCAATACCGCTGCGGGAACGAAGCAGATTACGATGCTCCGTAAACAGCCCCAATTGTCCTGTTTGTTTTGCTTCCGCTTCTGCCTGGGCGCGCCGAAGCAAAATCTCAGCGCCTGCCACAACTCTTGCACGGTTAGGTTCTAACCCATCAAACGCACCTGCTTTGGCAAGCTGCTCAATCTGCGTCTTGTTCAAAGAACGGGGGTCAACGCGTGCACAAAAATCTGTGAGGTCAGAAAAAGGTCTGTCGTTTCTGGGGGCGGTGAGCTCACGCATGGCATGCTCACCGACACGCTTGATGGCAGCCAGCGCGTACCGAATCGCCAAGGTGCCATCTGCAGCGCGTTCAATAGTAAAATCATGCGTAGACTTATTGATATCGGGAGGCAGAATTGAGATGCCCAAACGTATCGCATCCTGCCGAAGGGCAGAAAGTTTTTCAGGGTTGGATTTGGAAAGGCTCATTGAAGCGGCAATGAAGGCCACTGGGTGGTTCGCGCGCAACCATGCAGTCTGGTACGACACCAATGCATATGCTGCCGCATGCGATTTATTAAAGCCATAATCCGCAAATTTTGCCATAAGATCAAAGACCTCGATGGCCTTATCTTCAGCAAAACCCTTTGCCACTGCCCCCTCAAGAAAAGTCTTTCGCTGCGCCTCCATTTCGTCGCGTATCTTCTTGCCCATCGCACGGCGCAGCAGATCGGCCCCGCCTAAGCTATACCCGGCCATCCGCTGCGCGATTTGCATCACCTGTTCCTGATAAACGAGGATCCCGTAGGTCTCGCTCAAAATATCGTGGATCGAAGGATCTGGTGACTCCCAGGGTTCGCCGTGTTTGCGAGCACAATACGCTGGGATATTGGCCATCGGACCAGGCCGATTCAAAGCCTGCGCAGCGATTAGGTCCTCAAACCGATCGGGACGCATCTGCCGGAGGACATCCCGAAACCCCTGGGTCTCAAAAGTAAATACGCCGCCAGCCTCACCACGAGAGAGCATCTCGTACGTTTTGCGATCATCCAGTGGAATGCGCGAAAGATCTATCTTGAGACCCAGATCGGAAAGCAATTTTACTGCTCGATCAACGATTGACAGCGTCGTAAGACCTAAAAAATCAAATTTGACAAGCCCCGCGGTCTCTACGTTTTTCATTGAATACTGGGTAATTAGCATTTCGGAACGGGGATCTCGGTATAGAGGAACCAAGTTCATTAACGGTTGGTCACCTATAACAACTCCTGCCGCATGGGTACTCGCATGCCGATAAAGTCCCTCCACCTGCATCGCAATCTCGAGCAGCCGCCGCACCGACTCGTCAGTGTCGCGAAGCTCGCGTAGTCGTGGTTCGGTGCGCACTGCATCCACCAATGGAATGGGCTTTGCGGGGTTGTTCGGTGTAAGCTCTGCCACCTTGTTGACCTGCCCATACGGCATGCCAAGAACGCGCCCTATGTCGCGGACGGCTGCTCTTGCCTGAAGTTTCCCAAACGTTATGATTTGCGCAACGCGATCGGCACCGTATTCACGCCGGACGTAGTCGATAACCTCGTCACGTCGTTCCTGACAAAAATCGATGTCAAAGTCAGGCATTGACACCCGCTCGGGGTTAAGGAAGCGTTCAAAAAGCAGGTTGAACGGAATTGGATCAAGATCGGTAATCAGCAGGGCATAGGCAGCTAGTGATCCGGCACCGGAGCCTCGACCAGGCCCAACCGGAATACCTTGAGACTTGGCCCATTGGATAAAATCCGCCACGATCAGGAAGTAACCCGCAAATCCCATCTGCTCGATGACGTTAAGTTCAAATTCCAGACGATCACGATATTTGGTCGCGGTCGCATCATCGGCATCCATGACGGCAAGGCGCCGCTGCAGACCGTCGCGTGCCATAGCACGCAAGGACTCTGCCTCGCTGGTGCCCGGCCTGAGTTTCGGGTATGTCGGAAGCAGAGGCTTGCGGGTAGGTGCGGCCACCGCGCATCGCTGGGCAATCGCTAATGTATTGTCACACGCGTCCGGCAGGTCAGAGAAAAGAGCGCGCATAGCGGTGGCTGTCTTGAACCAGTGTTCGCCGGTCACTCGCCGGCGTTCGGCTTCGGAGATCAAGTGGCCTTCAGCGATACAAAGTAGTGCATCGTGCGCCTCATACATCTCTGGACTCGCATAGAAGCATTCGTTCGTAGCAACAAGCGGAATCCCGGCATCATCAGCTAACGAAATTAGGCCGGGCTCGACGGATTGTTCGGTTGGCAGGCCATGACGCTCAAGTTCCATGGCAACACGGTCGCTGAAGCACTCGACCAATGATCCAAGCAAATGTTTTGCTTCGTCGTGCTGGCCTTCCGCAAGCAAGCGGCCGAGCGGGCCAAATCGCCCCCCGGTAAGCAGCATGAGACCTGTATGGTGTTCGCAAAGTTGCGAAATGGTTATTTGAGGCCGCGAACCTGCGTCTGCGGAAAGAAAGCTAGTGGAGGAGAGCTTTGAGAGATTGTTGAAGCCGACGAGGTCCTTCGCAAGTAAGACGATCGGATCCGGTGGCAGATTCTTGTGGTCGGCACGACCCAAAGCAAGCTGGCAGCCTATGATTGGCTGGACTCCACAGTCGGTGCATGCCTTTGAGAATTCTATGGCGCCAAACAGGTTCGATGTATCGGTAATTGCAACGGCCGGCATCTTCTGCGTTTTCGCAAGAGCGGCGATTGCATTGGGTTGTCGGCATCGCGCTCGGCT
>JAJZCS010000135.1 GCA_021829055.1 Pseudomonadota bacterium | reverse complement strand
AATTTACGAGACAGATATCGGCGAGCATGCAACGGTATCGCTGCCTGACGGCTCAACGCTAGAACTGGACGGTGACAGCGAGGCTAGGGTGAATTTTTCCACCCGCTATAGAATCGTGCATCTGGAGCGGGGCGAGGCGTTCTTTAGGGTGGTGCACAACGCTGAGTGGCCCTTCTGGGTCGTGGGTGGAGACTCGTGGGTGCGCGATGTGGGCACAGCCTTTAATGTGCAATTAGACGCCACGGGCATGCGAGTGACCGTGAGCCAAGGGACGGTCAAAGTGGGCGCAATCACGCCCTTGCTGCAGGCGGTCCCGTTTCAGGACGCAATGCTGCCCCACGAGCCGGCGCTTTCGGTGCTGACCGCCGGACACCAGGCATACCTCTCAGGAAGCGCGATCAGGGTACAGCCGCTCAGTCCAGCGGAGCTTGCCGACGCAGTCTCTTGGCACGCGCAGACGCTGTACTTCGAGAATACTCACCTGTCAGAAGTCGCCAAGCAGCTCAGCCGATACACGCCGCTGCACCTAGTGGTCTCTGGCGAAAGCGTTCGGAACCTCCCTGTGGCGGGTACCTTCGATGGCAGTCCGCAAGGTGTCGCCACGTTTCTCACCATGCTGCGCCAGGGACTAGGTCTCACCGTGCACCGTGAAGCGGGCCAGGTCATCATAGCGTCCCCCGACAGCCCCGCTCATTGAGCCGATATTGATTAGGGGCTTTTTGCTTCCCCGGAGTCGTATAAGTCAAACGACTCCAAAGAACACGGGGGGTAGCTACATGCCGCGATCACATCGGTTCATCACGCCTGTGCGAGTTCTGATCTGTAGCCTGGCTTTTGTCGCCGCCTGGCCAGCTCTCGCTCGGGCGGATACCGCTCGATTCGCGATCAAGGCCGAGCCGTTATCGGTTGCCCTCAAGGTCTTTGCCCAGCAGGCGCACATGCAGCTCCTGTATGAGTACGCCATCGTGAAGCACGTCCGTGGCAACTCAGTGACCGGGGTCCTCCAGAAGCGCGCCGCCCTGGAGACGCTCCTGCGGAACACTGGGCTCGAAGCGATATTTAGCTCCCACTCGGCCGCAACGATCCGGCCGGGCCCCAGCGCAAATATCACCGATCCGCCGAAGTCGTCCACCAAAGAAAGTAGCAGACAGGATGGTGCGGGTAAGAAGCCGCCGTCCATGCTTACCGACATTGCAAAGCCCAGCGATGGAGTAGCTACAGCAGTTGTATCTGGCAGGGCGACACCCCAGAACTCCGCTCAAGAAGGGGTCCCTGCTCTAAAGGAAGTCACCGTCACCGGGACCCATATCAGGGGCGTGCCATCGACTTCGCCGCTGATCAATATCACTCAGAAGCAGATGATCCAGGCGGGTCAGACCAATCTCGGTCAGGTTATTCGCAGCCTGACTGTGAATTTCGACGGTGGAGAGAACCCTGGCGTGACTGGGGGGGCTTCGGTTGCCAGCCTTAATAATCAAAACCTAAACGGAGCATCGTCGGTCAACCTGCGCGGGCTGGGTCCGGACGCTTCCTTGACTCTCCTCGATGGTAGGCGCCTGTCCTACGATGCGTTTACGCAGGCGGTGGACATTTCGCAGATTCCCTTGGCAGCGGTCGAATCGATCGAAATCCTCCCCGATGGAGCCTCCGCGATTTACGGTTCCGATGCCGTGGCCGGTGTCGTCAACATAAAGCTCAAAAAAGACTACAGTGGATTGGCCGCAACGGCTCGGTACAGCGATACCAGCCAGGGAGGCGATCAGCAGCAGCAATACGCTGTAGTCGGCGGCAGAAAGTGGGAATCCGGCGGTTTCATTCTCGCGTTTGACTACGAGCACAACACCCCCATTTACACCACTCAGCGCCACTACACCCAGGGGCTGGCGCCAGGAGGCACCCTCTATGATGGGGCGCGGCATGACAATGTGCTTCTGCACATACATCAGAATCTTTCCAGTCAGACAACTTTGAGTCTGATTGCGCTGTACAACCGGCGCCGGGCCGAAGCCATCGGCACCCAAGGCCCGGCTGTGCTCGATACGGAAGAGGATGTTGTTGACACCTACATGGTGTCGCCGACGCTCACTTGGCATCTGCCGGCGGAATGGAGGCTGGCGCTGAACATCACCGATGGTCGCGACGATGATCACTATGCACAATCAGGATTTGCGGAACCCGGAGGTGCCTCTTTCTTTCATGTTGCCGGTTGCTATTGCAACACGCTCAGTTCCGCGGAAATCGATGCGGACGGAACGCTGTTGCGCCTGCCGGCCGGCGAAGCGCACCTCGCACTAGGGGCAGGCTATCGCAAAGTCGTGTTCGATGAACACGATTACACGGACGTCAATAAAGTTTCAGGTGAGCGGCGAAGTTATTACGCATTCGGCGAAGTATTTGTCCCCGTGGTGTCGCCGCGTCAGGACGTGAAATTAATAAACCGCTTGGACCTGGACGGCGCGCTTCGTTACGAGAACTACTATGGAAGCTTCGGATCGGTCGTCACGCCGAAGCTGGGATTGCTCTACGCCCCGTCATCGGATTTCGATCTGAAAGCATCGTGGGGCGAATCTTTCAAGACACCGACGCTCCTGCAGACATATGAATCGCCGGTGGCCTACCTTTGGCCCGCAGCGGTGCTGGGGGCTGGCGGGTATCCGTCTGCCGCCACGGCTCTTGTGTCTTACGGCGGCAACCCCGCTCTCAAGCCAGAACGAGCGACAACCTGGTCGGCTACGCTGACGCTCCATCCCGTGGCGCTGCCCGCCTTGAAGACAGCCCTCGGCTATTTCAGCATTAGATATCGGGACCGTGTTCTTCAGCCGATCACAGAACTTAATGCGGCGCTCACGAATCCCGCTTATCGGCAGTATCTGACCTTCAATCCCAGCTCGGCGCAGATACAGGCGCTCCAGGGGTCTGCAACTCAATTCATCAATTACACTGGCGCCGCCTACGATCCAGCGAACGTCATTGCCCTCATTGATGATTTATACAACAACGCCGCGCGGCAAAACATCCACGGTTTCGACTTGTCGTCTAGCTACCACTTCTCAGTGACGGACGGGGTAGTTGACCTCTCCGGACAGGCGAGCTGGCTCACTAGCGATCAGAAGGACACCGCGCTGTCCCCGTCCTTCGCTCTGGCAGGAACGGCCTTCAATCCGCCGCACCTGCGCGCCCGCGCTGGCGTGACCTGGGAGGCCACCCCTCTGACACTCTCGTGTTTTGTCAACTATATCGGGGGCATAACTGACTCCATCGTCACGCCGTCGGTCAAGGAAGCTTCCATGACGACCGCCGATGTCACCGCCATCTACCGCGTGAAATCCCGCTCGCCAATGTTGCACGACGTACGGATATTGCTGTCGGTGCAGAATCTGACCAATGCCAATCCGCCTCGCCTCGATTGGCCGTCATTTTACGCTCCTTATTACGCTCCGTATGACTCCACCAATTATTCGGCGCTGGGAAGGGTGGTCTCCGTCTCGATTGGCAAGCGATGGTAGCCCGATGGGGAGAGCGTTGGTGACGAAGTTAACGCTTTGTGTGGCGATGCTGTCCGTCCGGATCCACGGTCAGGTGTTCAAGTCGTTCTCGGTTGCGCAGCAGAATGGGCTTGCTCGCCTGGGCGGGTACGGAGTCGCTTAACCGGTCATCGTCTAGCCGTATGAGGGATTCATCGTTGTGGGTGCTGAGCGCGGTGTGCCCGATAAGAGTCTGTTGGCGGCTGAGCCGCGAGTCTACGCCGGCGCTTCTGTTACAACGCGAAGATCCATTAAATCTGAAAGCTGGTCGATCTTGTGATGCGCGCCGCCATTGAGCACGTGCTGTCGCATCCCGTGATGAGCATTGCTTCGCAGGGCGGCTCGATTGACTGGTTTCGCTTCAGGCTCCAGGGCTACGAATCGCCCCTTCACGCGATGCCCGGCGAGTGTCGCCGCTGGGAGAAGCTCTGCAACAGGAAAGACGAGGAAAATTCTGATTGTCCGACGCGATGCGTGCGCACACGCGGTGGCCCATTGCCGAGCGGGAGGTAGAGTTTCCCTGCCTCATGCGCGATTTCAAGTCCCAAATTATTCAGAGGATTTCATTCATGCGTTCACATGTCCTGTCATGTGTCGGTTCCGTCATGACAGTTAGAGTTCCATCCTCGTCTTGGGCGACACTGCTTTTGCTCATGAGCTACGTCTTCCCGCTGAGCGCGATATCGGCGCCGTTGGCCCCGGGCCCCGAACCTCTATCGGCGCACATCAGCTACGGCCCGGATGTGCGGGTCGATGCCGACTCCCGAGGTGCGTACGTCGAGCCCGCTATTGCCGCAGACCCTTCCGCTGCAAATACGCTTGTTGCGGCGGCCGAATCGGGAAATGTCACCTCCCCGCCTCAGGTGCTTGTTTCGCACGATGGTGGCTACCAGTGGACGCTGGCTCCGCTGTTAATGACGTCCGGCAGTTCACTGATCGGCGATGTCCAACTGGCTGCCGATCCTAACGGACATATTTACTTCGCATCTCTCGGGCGGAAGGGGGGAATGGAAGGAATTCATGTGTTTGTATCGACCGATCACGACAATCGGTTCCGGGAAATGGCGTTTCTCAGACCACCCCGTGGGGGCTTCGATCATGAGCAGCTCACGGTCGATCAGTCGCACGGGCCGTATCGCGGCCGGATATACATGAGCGCTTTGTATACATTGCACATGTCGCCGCAGCTCAATGCATGCGGGTTGGTCTACTCGAGCGACGCGGGACGTCACTTTCATGGGCCGGTCGAAGTCGTTGACGGGTGGTGCTTTAACAGCCGCCCGGTGACGCTTTCCGACGGGACGCTGATCTTCCCATTCTTCATTTCAGGGAAGCTCGGAGACCGTGTGGCGAAAGTCGAGGTAGCCATCTCCAAGGATGGCGGAAAAGCTTTCGGCGCTCCGCGTATGATCGGGCGCTATTTTTCCTTAGGGCTTGCCCGGCTTAAGCGATGGATTGCCAAAGGGAAGACGGATTTCGACGGTGATCCAGTGCCTCAATTTACAACGGGGAGGTCGCCTAAGACCGGCCGCGAGGTGATTTACGGTGTCTGGAGCGACACGCGAACCGGAAACTCACGCTTGCTATTCACGAGATCAACGGACGAGGGGCTGCGCTGGAGTAGACCTGTACCGATCCTGACAACGGACAATGCGAATGACGCTCAATATCAGGTCTCCCTTGCAGTGAATCCTCGCGGCATATTGGGCGTCGCGTACCTGCAGTATTCAAGTAGCTCCGGTCGCGTGAGGGAGATGTTCGCCGATTCCACGGATGGCGGTGTTAGTTTCTCGACGCCGGATCCGATCCAACGCACGCCGGCCAAACTTGGGCTTTTGAAAGCTTGGGGGTACGTACCGGAGAACTTCGGTCGCCTGGTCAATTCCAGGTTTAGAGGCCGAATCGCGGTAGGTTTTACGCGGCCCGGCGAGCGCTTCCCATCAGGCGGCGATTACGTCGGAATGGCGGTCGATCGGCACGGCACATTTCATCCGATATGGGCGGACGCGCGGACCGGAACGGATCAAATATGGACTGCGGCCGTCAGCGTGGGTGTTTCCCAAACCACGCCTTCGAGGCTCATCTCGGCGGACGTAACCAAAGACATGGACGTTGTCTTTGGCCCAAGTACATGGGATGCGGCGACAAAGACGCTTTCCGCCACGACACGGTTGCATAACGTTGGAAAAGTTCCGCTATATCCGCCATTCAAGGTTACCGTGCTGGCACTACACAATCCGGATTGGCCCGCAAAGCTGCAGTCGCAGAAACGACCGATCATTGTCAATGCGGACAACGGGGTGCGCGGACCAGGTGCGCTATACGTATATGACTCGCAAACGTTGGGTGATTTAGGTGACCTGGAACCCGGAGCCGAAACGGCGCCACGCATCTGGAAAATTGCTGTGCGTGGAAGTAATCCTGTGATCATTCTCCGTATCGACGGCCGTGAGGAGAAATAGTCACGATGCGTTGCGTAATGATCGCCGACTACGGCCCGCGGAGCCGAAAACAGCGCGCACTTGGCATATTG
>JAJZCS010000134.1 GCA_021829055.1 Pseudomonadota bacterium | reverse complement strand
CCGGTCGTCAACGCGCATCCTGCCACGAACATCAGTCGGTAAAAGCGGCCCGATCTTCGCCCATTGGTCGTCGGATAACCAAAACAAGTTCCGCCGCATGTGCCCCTCCCAAGCCGGGAGCGGCGAATCTAGTCAGTCAGAGAGAACCGTGTTAAAGACTGCTGTCGCAAAGTCTTAGTAAAAGCAGCCAATCTCATACATTGTTGTGCACAAATTCCCGCGCGCACCGAATGCTCGTGTTAAAACTTCCCCCCATCTTAACATTCGATTCCAAAAAATTAAGCGTAATTTTATAACAACAATACGGCGTAACTAACCAATAGCTGCTGATCTTTTGCTTTTGAACATCTGCTCCTAACACTAAATAGTTCAGCGACAGCTAGCTGTCCTGCATAAAACGCTAATGTGACTGCAAAAGGATAATCTCCACCCGGTTCCGAAATTGCCATCCCACGGTCAGAATTCCAGAGAATTCAGCAGGCAGCCATGTTGAACGAAACACCTAGCGCGGTAGCATGGCCCGATCGATATGGCCGCCCGCTATAGTGAATAGCCGATCATTCAAGATCGGCTTTCGTAAATCACACCTTCTAGGAAGCTGAATATCATCACACGAAGGCACGTCGCCTCACGTACTTTCCACCAGAACGCGCCTAGGAGTACTCATGGTCCATATCTATGTGATACCTTATTTGTATCCGAAATGCCCGTTTGCCCTGAAGTTAAGTGTCTTTTGACGCCCAAGTCAACGATAACTTTAGCATGCCGTCTGCACGCCTTTCTAACATAGAAAGCCGCGGCGTTAGCCGGCACCAAAACACATGAAAGGCGGGTTCTCGAAGCCAGGCTTGCCGTAATGAAGTGGTTGACCATTGAACGTGACAACGCGCCCACCAGCAGCCTCGAGTACAGCCTGTGGCGCACCCGTGTCCCATTCCATTGTGCGTCCGAGGCGCGGGTAGAAATCGGCTCGTCCCTCAGCGAGCCGGCAGAATTTCAACGCCGATCCAATGTTGGCCAGATGTGCAACCTTGAAACGCGAGAGATGGCGCGCGAGGGCAGGATCGTTGGCGTAATGACGAGACGCAAAGACGGTCATACCTTCGTCAGGTACCGTTCGGGCGTGAATCGGCTGCCGACCCATGGCATCGATCACGTGAGCACCTTGACCGACAATTCCAGCATAGACACGTCCCTCGGCCGGTGCACCGACCGCTCCGAGCTGTACCTGTCCATTAATGATTAATCCGATATTCACTGAAAATTCACCGCGCCCCGCGGCAAACTCCCGCGTACCATCAAGCGGATCGACGAGCCAAAAGCGATTGCCGGGATCCGTGATGCGCCCGGCTGCAACCTCCTCTTCGGCAATGACCGGGATGTCCGGCGTCGCCTCGCGCAGGCCTGCGACAATGAGTTGTTCGGCGCGCGTGTCTGCAACCGTGACAGGGGATTGGTCGTCCTTGCGGTCGATCACGAAGCCGTCGCGTCGGACAGCAAGGATTTCCGCGCCGGCAGCTTCAGCAAGCCGCACGGCCAGATCAAGCAAATCGGTTTCGGTAAGAAGCGTTGTCATGGCAAACGTGATACGCGAGCGCTTGGAAAACACCAAATGAGCGTGCATGGTGTAATTAAACTGCTTTAGAGGCTCAAATGCGGGAGGTTCCATTCCAATGATCGATATCGCTTTCTCCAAACCTGCGATGCCACGATCCGGCGCTCTTGCGCTGTTGATCCCGGAAGGTGGCGTTCTTTCAGGCCTAGCCGCTGAGCTTGACCGTGCGCTGGGCAAATCTCTGACCCGCGCCTTGGAAGTATCATCGTTTAAGGGCGAGCATTGCCAAACCGTTGTGATGCCGGGGCCCAGCAACGGACTCAGTCGCATTGTCGTCGTCGGGCTCGGATCACTAAAAGAGATCAACGCGCACCGCGTCGAGGAAGCGGGGGCAGCAGCGGCAGCGGCGTTGGGCGGTGATCAGCATGCATACTTGGCCGCCGACGGCTTGGGCGCGGTCTTGCTTACTCATGCCGGGGTGGGAGCTCGACTGCGGTCTTACCGATTCGACCGGTATCGCACCCGCGATCCCGAAATAAAAAAGCCCAAATTACAGCGTATTACCATCCTGACTGAGGACTATGCGCGGGCGCGCGTCGTCTGGATGCCGCTCGCGGCCTTGGCGGCAGGTGTAGAACGAACGCGCGACTTGGTCTCCGAACCGGCCAATGTGCTCACACCAGCCGAATTCGCGGCTCGTGCTGCGACACTCGCGGACCTCGGGGTAAAAGTTGAGATCTTCGACCAGCGGGACCTACAAAAGCTGGGCTTCGGAGCGTTCCTAGGCGTCGCGCAAGGAAGTGCTAACTCACCGAAGATGGTGATTATGCACTGGCTCGGTGCGTCTAGATCTGGCGGAGTAGGTAAATCAGGAAAGAAAGCTGTTAAGGCCAAAGCGCACGAGCCAATCGTCTTTGTCGGAAAAGGGGTCACCTTCGACTCGGGGGGTATCTCGATCAAGCCAGCAGCTGGTATGGAGGAAATGAAGTGGGATATGGCTGGCGCGGGAGCCGTGACCGGACTGATGGCGACCCTCGCAGGGCGGCAAGCACGGGTTGATGCAATAGGGATGATTGGGCTGGTTGAAAATATGCCCTCCGGGACAGCGCAACGGCCGGGCGACATCGTCACTTCCTATTCTGGGCAGACAATTGAAGTGTTGAACACAGATGCTGAAGGACGCCTAGTGCTTGCCGACATGCTTGCTTATGCGCAGAAGCGCTTTGGACCGCGCCTCATTGTCGACCTTGCGACCTTGACCGGCGCAATCGTCATTGCGCTCGGGCATGAGAATGCAGGCTTGTTTTGTAATGACGAGACACTTTCTGCACAGATAGTGGCGGCTGGGCAAACGACTGGCGAAACGGTTTGGCCAATGCCGTTGGGTCGCGCCTATGATAAGCTACTTGATAGCGACATCGCCGATGTCAAGAACATCAGCGGCGGGCGGGGGGGAGGCGCCGTAACGGCCGCTCAATTCCTGCAGCGCTTCGTCGACACAAAAAAAACGCACCTCCCTTGGGCGCATCTCGATATCGCCGGAGTCGCTTGGTCCACGAAGGATGATGGGGTGACGCCGAAAGGCGCGACCGGATTCGGCGTTCGCCTACTCGATCGCATGGTCACTGAGCATTACGAGCAAAACAGCCCTTAATAGAATAGACTGTTACAATGGTGGTCAGTCTTGTCATGAAACGGTGTGCGGTGGTGCACGACGGTGAATCGAATAATGGAGGCAAATCGTGCTGCGTTTCTACAATCGCAACAATTTCCGTATTGAGCGCCCGCCACGACAACATCAGCGACAACGGGATTCCGCCCCCCGCTGTTGCCGGCCCGGCGACAAGAATCTGCTTTAAGCTGTGAGCACCCACCTATCCCCGTAGGCGCTTGACAGTAGCTGTAGTCGAGTGCCCGGGGAGCAACTCCGCAAGCATCACTTGCCCCCCCCATGATTCGACTAGAGCAGCACCGACCACATTGTCGTGCGTGTAATCCGCACCTTTAATCAGCACGTCGGGTCGAATAGCCTCGATAAGATCGAGCGGCGAATCCTCGTCAAAGATAACCACAAGATCGACGCTCGCGAGCGACGCAAGTACCGCGGCGCGGGCGGCTTCCGGCTGCACGGGACGGATCGCTCCCTTTAGGCGACGCACCGAGGCATCCGAATTCATCCCGACAATTAGGCGGTCACAGTTGGTCCGGGCTTGTTCGAACAGATGCACATGGCCTGGGTGCAGCAGGTCGAAACAGCCATTCGTAAAGCCGACGCGCCATCCACGCTGGCGCCACCGTTCAGCGGCTTCCGCGGCAGCTGCGTCGACGACGATTTTTCGTAGCGCTCCACCCGCTGGCTTGATCGCATCACGCAGATCACTCGGTCTGGCAACTGCGGTCCCGACCTTGCCTACAACGAGCCCGGCCGCAATGTTGGCAAGGCGGCAGGCAACCGGCAATGGTAATCCTGCCGCAAGTCCAGCTGCGATGGTTGCAACAACGGTGTCGCCGGCACCAGACACGTCATAAACTTCTGGTGCCTCAGCTGGATAATGCCGCACGAAACCGGCGTTGGTAACTAACGTCATGCCATCTTCTGAGCGGGTGACCAGCATTGCGCCGAATTGAAGGCGCTCGATCAGTGACCTCGATATAGATACCATTTGGTCTTCCGAATCGACATGACAACCTGACGCCTCAGCCAGTTCGCGGCGATTGGGAGTTATCAGATCGGCACCGGCATAGTGGGACCATTCTTGTCCTTTCGGGTCAACCACGATCGTCCGGCCTATCGATTTTGCGGTACCGATCAGTTGGCGTACGACCTCGGGCGCTAAAACGCCCTTGCAATAGTCTGAAAGAATGGTCACCGAAGTTGCGGCCATCGCATCCGCCGCAATCTTTACGAGACGCTCACCCAGTTTTTCGGGGAGCGTTCTTACAAACTCGCGATCTGCGCGGATCAGATGCTGTCCGGCCGCGATGTAACGGGTTTTCACCGTGGTAGCACGGCCGTTTTCCACTAGCAGCCATGGCTCCACATTGGGTTGGCCGCCGATCAAGCCGGTCAGGTCGGAACCTTCCTGATCATCACCAACAACTGAAATGAAGGCCACCGCAGCATTGAGGGCTGTGAGATTGCGGACCACATTGCCAGCGCCGCCAGGCATCGCTATTTCACGGCTAACATTGAAGATCGGCACCGGCGCCTCTGGACTGATCCGGTCCACTTGACCATAGACATATCGATCAAGCATTAGGTCACCGACGACCAGAACATTGGCGCGAGCCAGCCTTGTTACCGCCTCAATCAGATCCCCGTCCTGTGCCTCGCTCATAGGTTATCGCTAGCTTGCCCGCACGCTTCCGGCAAGCCAGACGATAGCAAAATGCCTGTTGAGGCTCTATCTAAGGCACGATGACCGCGATACCAGACTTCCTCGATCGTAGCCGCCCCGACGTCCCGGATCTCTCCGTACCGCGAGGTGTGACACCGTTTTTCCTGCCCAAGCGCCCCGTGCGTGGCAGGCTGGTCCGATTGGGCCCGGTCGCCGATGCACTGCTCACCCGGCATGACCACCCTGCGCCGGTGAGAACCCTCCTCGGCGAGGCCCTTGCACTGGTGGCAGGGTTGGCGACGGCGCTCAAGTTCTCGGGCTCGTTTTCGCTCCAAGCCAAGGGCAACGGTACGATACCGATGCTCCTAGCGGATTGTACTGAGGCCGGAGCCCTTCGGGGGTATGCCCGGATCGCAGAAAATGTCGAGATCCCGGAGCCAAAAACCGCGCGGGAGCTTATGGGGGACGGCTATCTGGCATTGACGGTTGACCAGGGTCCCAACACGGAGCGGTATCAGGGCATCGTTGCGTTGAGCGGTGAAACGCTGGCCGAGATGGCGCTACATTACTTTGCAACCAGCAAGCAGCTGCCTTGTGCAATCCATCTGGCCTGCGCCGACACCCGCGTCGGCTGGCGTGCGTCGGCTCTGATTCTAGAACGGATCGCAGGTGCCGGCGGAATTGACCCCGCCTTGTCAGACGACCAACAGGAAGACGCTTGGCACACAGCGAAAGTCCTCGCAGCAACGATCAGCGCAGAAGAACTGCTTGATGACGCGCTGCCCGTCACACAAGTACTCTATCGCCTCTTTCATGGCGAAGGCGTCGCCATGAGCCGACCACGACCGCTCGCCTATGGATGCCGCTGCTCACGCTCGCGACTGGCGGATGTGCTCGACAAATTCTCGCCTGAAGACCTTGACCATATGACAATCAACGGTGCTGTTACGATGACCTGTGAGTTCTGCAACGTCGATTTCCGCTTTCCTAGGATCCGTGGGGATTACGGCGTTTCCAGATCGACCTCTCCCGTTGTAGGTTCAGAAACGCGAAATACGATGAGGACATCTGATGACGATTGAACGACGCAATTTTCTTACCTTGGCAGCGCTGGTCATATTACCGATCAGCCTGTCCGCGTGCTCGGGTTCCGCACCGGTAGAAACAAATTTTCCACCCCTTAACTATTCTTATCTTCCCCCTGGATCCGCCG
>JAJZCS010000133.1 GCA_021829055.1 Pseudomonadota bacterium | reverse complement strand
CCAGGACGCCATGCCATCCTGCTGCTCGACCAGGCCGGCTGGGGCACCTCACCACAAAACTCGTCATGCCGGCCAACATCACCATCGTGCCGCTGCCGGCGAAGTGCCCCGAACTCAACCCGCAGGAGAACATCTGGCAGTTCATGCGCGACAACTGGCTTTCCAATCGCGTTTTTCTCAATGGCGAAGACCTCGTCGATCACTGCTGTAACCCATGGAACAAACTCGAGACCCAGACCGAATAACCTCAATCGGCAGCCGAGAATGGGCATGGGTCAATGTCCAGGGGGTTGGTATAAGCCGTTCGTCGGGTTCTCAAAATTTGGTTATAGCTGTTCGTTCAATTCTAACATGGTACTGTCGGCGGATGAAACTAGCGGTCGAGATGTCAGTGATATTGCTGAACCATGCTAAGCGTCTACCGCACAATGAGAGATGGGTTAAGAGATATTTGGCACTAGAGGATTATAACCATCGGCTGCGAGTGCAGCCCAAGCCGTGGGAGCAAGGGCGGGAACGCGATAGTATTCAAACTTTTCAGAACTTTTCCCGGGTCCAACCGCAAGGCCTGTATAAAGCGTGGGCGTGCTTGCAGCAAATATATAGCCGTCCGGTGCCATCTGGGCGCTGATCGTCGCGAGGAAGTTTTGCCCTTGCGATGCGTATCCTGCTTTTATAAGTGAGAGCGCAGCAAAACCTGTGCCTTCCATCCAAATACCTTGACTTGCGAGGGAGAATCCGATTCCGGCTGGCTTCACACGCGGCCATGCAAGATCACGAATGGTTGGGCCGACGACGGCCCGATTTGTGAGGCCTGCAAGATAGGGCCATAAATTGGCGTCAGCAGCTATCATTGTGTTCAAGCGGGCGTCTGGCGTTAACCCTGCCGCAAACAATCCGGTATGTGGGTTACGCATCGTCTGGACGAACTGCGCACTGTGTGCCGCTTCTGCGATCATGCCTACCCGATGGAATGCAATTGCGAGATCGGTATTTTGCTCTGTGCTGATCCAACGCAGTTTTTGTGGTTCTGGTGGAAATCCGAAATACCCTCCGTAATACCCTTTTGATGCAATGAGATTTTTGTTGATCCAGCGCGCAGCACGCTTCGCGGCAGTGAAATAGACGTTGGAACTTACGCCGTGCAGGGCGAGCGCTGTCCACAATAGGATGGCCCAGGCGATCGGTCCCGATTCCGAGCCGACCTGATAGGGATCTTCTACCCATCGCTTTGCGCGGCCGTCCCACCAGCCCGGAAGTGCTATCGCCCCGTGGATGGTTCCTGCGCGATACGCGTTGCGTAGCCGTCCATCAGTGAAATCAGGGTCGTGCTCCTGAGCTAACGCGAGTGCATCGGCGATTTGGGCTGCCCGCAAGGAGTCGCCTAACGCGAGCAAGGATAAACCGGCTAATGCATTATCATACACGTATGCGGTATGTGCATTCGCGGTCACGAAATTTTTTGGGGCATTACCTAACGAGGGGTAACTGGCGAGTAGTGCGGGGCCTGATCCGATTGCGTCGAGTTGCGCGGAGATCGCACCGATGCATTGTTGCGCTAACCTGGATGACTCCGTCGTTGCCTCGTAGGCGGATGTTGATACCAAGGCACTTGCGCCAAGAAATGAGCGGCGTGACAGCAACATATGGCGTTCAAAGCGGGGCTTGTGCCAGCGCCTCAGCCGTACGGCCCTTGGCAATGGTCGCGGAAAGCCGGTCAAAGTGGACGCCATTCAGCCGGGAGAATGCATGGTGCGCGTTAGGATAAATATGCGTTTCAATATGCTTATTCCCTGTGCTGGTAGCGATAGCCGCATTGCGGGCGGCTTGCGGTATAAATTCGTCTTTCCCGGCAATGTGGACCAAAAGCTTATGTGTTGCCTGACCGAGTTCGCCAAGCAGTTCATCGAGCTTCACACCATAATAGGAAATGTTGACGTCGGTGTCGGAGCATGTAGCCATCAGAAAAGCGAGGCGGCCGCCTAGGCAGTCACCCACTGTTCCTACCTTGCCATTGCTACCCGTCATTCTGCGGGTAAACGATACCGTCGCCTTAAGGACGTCGATGCCTCTGTCCTCATCAAAACGTTTCATCAGGTTGAAGGCTTTTTGCCATTCGGCTTCGGTCTGGTCGGTCAAATCAACTTCTGGCTCGAGGCGCCAGAACAAGTCCGGCGCCGCGGCGATAAGACCCATTTCGGCGAATTTATGCGCGGTATCGCACAACGACTTGTTAACGCCGAAAATTTCCTGGACCACCACAACCACACAAGTCGGCAGCGCCGAGGGCGACGCAACGAAAGCTTTGAATGAACCTGAGCCATCTATGGCGAAGATCTCGACATAGCGGCTTGTCACGCCAACAGGCTTTGTCATGAGGCGATTCCCTCCCCGTGGTGCCACGCCGAAAAGCCGCTTGCTCAGAGGTAATGGCGTTAATCTATTATAGATAGTGCTCCTCGGGAGGATTAAAACCGTTAAATCCTTGGCTGGCGTAACTGGTCACGTAGGCTCCAGTGTCATGAATCAATACGCGATCACCTGAGGCAAGGCGTTCTGGCAGCGGGGTTGCAGCTTCACGGTACAGGACATCGACGCCATCGCAGGTAGGGCCAGCGATTACCATGTTGTTATCTGGTCCCCCAATGCTAGGTGCAGAAATTCGATAGCGGATGGCTTCGCCCTCTGTTTCCGCCAGTCCGCCGAAGCGGCCAATATCGAGATAAATCCATCGCCGGTCGCCATCTGTACTGCGGTTACAAGCGAGAACCACTTCCGAGACAATGACACCCGCGTCGCCCACCAAGGCACGCCCCGGCTCAATCATGAGTTGTGGCCAATCGTTGCCGAAATGCTGGCGTAGCGCATCGGTAACCGCTGCGCCGAAGTCGCCCATCGACGGTATGTCTTCCCTGTAGCGGACAGGAAATCCACCGCCGATATTAAGCATCGTAAGGTCGATGCCACGACACCGAAGGTCCGTAAATACCATTGCTGCGATGCCGATAGCTTCCTGGTATGCGCCGACACCGGTCTGCTGGCTACCGACATGAAAGGAAAGTCCGTACGGCACCAAGCCGCGATCAGCGGCCTCAACCAGAAGCGTACGCGCGTCTACAGGATCCGTGCCGAATTTTCGGGACAGCGGCCATTCGGCGCCGCTTTGGCTGACTGCCAGGCGACAGTATACACGGGCTCCTGGGGCCAGCTGGGCCAGCTTGTCCAATTCTTCACGGGAATCAAAGGCAAACAGATTCACACCAGCGTGCCATGCTTCCAAAATTGCCGAGCACTTTTTGACCGTGTTCCCGAAGTTGATTTCGGCCGGACTTGCGCCGGCCGCAAGGCATAACCGGATTTCCTCGATGCTCGCTGCGTCGAATTTGGAGCCGAGTCGCGTGAGTGTATCGAGGATGGGCGCCGCCGGATTTGCCTTGACAGCGTAATAGATTGACGTTCTCGGAAATGCCGCCTGAAGCGCGTTGAAATTGTCGCGTACGCGATCGAGGTCGCATATTAGTGCTGGCGTGCTGAACGCACCGGAATCAAGAAAACGAGCAAGTTTCGGGCTCATCGCCCTCTCCCTTCCAAACCCGAAGTCTCGCTACAGCGAGACGGTTGCGAAACGGTCGAACGAACCAGCGACCAACGAAAATAGGTGCAGTGCACCCTGTGTTGCCAGAACGCTTGACGTCGTTGCGTAACCGCCCGTGACGATGGATGGCAGAGGCACGTACGTTGCTGCGTGCATGCGCACATAAGGGCATCCTCGTGTCGGTGCAAGTGACAAATTTAGTACCGCAGAAGATTTGACGATTGCCGATGCCTCTGGCGATCGCGAACGCCAGCATAGGCACCACGCGGTTATGTTTGAAACGCCATCGACCGCCCGTACCCATGATATGGTACAGATTTGCTGCCAGCAAAGCTCGTTCAGGCGCTGTTGGCCATTTGGCGGAGGACGTAATGCAGGATCCCGCCGTTGCGATAGTAGGCAACCTCTTCATTGGTGTCGATCCGGCACAGCATGGGGAGGGTGTCGGTCGATCCGTCGCTGCGGCGGACCAGCACCTCGATGTCCATTCGCGGTTCAAGTTTTTCTATTCCCCGGATGTCCAGTATCTCGTCGCCTTTAAGCCCGAGACTTGTCCGGGTCATGCCGTTCTTGAATACCAGGGGCAGGACGCCCATACCAACTAGGTTTGACCGGTGAATGCGTTCGAAACTCTCGGCAAGCACCGCTTTGACGCCAAGCAGAATTGTGCCCTTTGCTGCCCAGTCGCGCGATGAACCGGTGCCATATTCGCGGCCAGCGACAACAACCAATGGAACGCTCTCGTGCTTGTAACGCATCGCGGCATCGAAAATCGTCATTTGGTCGCCCGAGGGGTAGTGCCGCGTGTACCCGCCCTCCACATTGGCGAGCATCTCATTGCGGATCCGGATATTGGCAAAAGTTCCGCGCATCATGATTTCGTGGTTACCTCGCCGAGACCCATAGGAGTTAAAATCCTTCGGCAGGATTTGTCGTTCCTGAAGATATTTCCCGGCAGGTGTCGCCTTGCTGAACGAGCCTGCCGGAGAGATATGGTCGGTGGTGATTGAGTCGCCGAGCATTGCGAGGATACGCGCCCGGAGAACATTCGTGACCGGTGCGGGATCCTTGGTCATTTCATCGAAGTAAGGCGGATGCTGAACATACGTCGATGCATCGCTCCAGGCGTAGGTTTTCAAGCTCTTTTCCACGTTGATCGCCTGCCATTGTTTCGTGCCCTTAAACACATCGTTGTAACGCTCTCGGAACATGTCCGGCGTCAGCGTTGCTTCGACAATTTCCGCGATTTCCGGCGTGGTGGGCCAAATATCCTTGAGATAGACTGGCTGACCGCCCCTTGCGGTCCCGATAGCTTCTACCGTAATGTCCTTGCGGATGGTGCCAAGCAAAGCGTAGGCCACGACCAGCGGCGGAGACGCAAGGTAATTCGCGCGTACATTGGGGTGTACACGGCCCTCGAAATTACGATTCCCCGATAATACGGAAACAGAAATAAGCCTGTTTGTTTCGATCGTCTCGACAAGGACAGCATCGAGAGGGCCCGAATTGCCAATGCAGGTGGTACAACCGTATCCAACGGTCTGGAAGCCAAGTGCGTCGAGATCTTCCTGTAATCCTGACTTTGTGAGATATTCGGTCACCACCTGGGAGCCGGGTGCCAGAGAGGTCTTGGTCCACGGCTTTGGTAAGAGACCCAGCGCCCGTGCCTTGCGTGCAACAAGGCCGGCAGCGACCATAACCGACGGGTTAGAAGTGTTCGTGCATGATGTTATGGCAGCGATTACAATGTCACCGTTCCCGATCCTGTATCCTTTTTCTTCAACGATCGGGCGTAGCCCGGAGTTCAGTTTGGAAATGCCGGGTTGCTTCTCCAACTCGGCTTCAAATGCTTTGTGTGCCCTGCCCAAAGAGACGCGATCTTGTGGCCTCTTTGGGCCAGCCATCGAGGGTTCTACCTTCGACAGATCCAATTCCACGCTATCGGAAAAAACCGGGTCGATATCGTGGCCCCATAGCCCTTGCGTTTTCGAATAGGCCTCTATGAGGGCTATATGATGGTTGTCTCGTCCAGTAAGCCGCAGGTAACGGAGCGTTACCTCATCAACCGGAAAAAAACCGCAGGTTGCGCCATACTCGGGTGCCATGTTCGCAATTGTCGCTCGGTCTGCAAGGGGCAACTGATCGAGGCCTGAGCCGTAGAATTCGACGAATTTTCCAACCACGTTTTTCGCGCGTAAAATCTGTGTTGCGGTGAGCACAAGATCGGTGGCCGTGACTCCATCTCGTAGTCTGCCCGTGAGCTTGACCCCGATCACGTCGGGGATCAGCATTGTGAGGGGCTGCCCGAGCATTGCGGCTTCCGCCTCAATGCCACCAACACCCCAGCCAAGTACGCCCATCCCGTTGATCATGGTCGTATGGCTATCCGTACCCAAGACGCTGTCCGGATACGCATAAAGTTCCCCATCTTCCCTGCTGACCCATACTGCTTGTGCGAGATGTTCAAGATTCACCTGATGGCAGATGCCGGTTCCGGGCGGTACGACGCGGAAATTGTCGAAAGCCTCCTGCCCCCAGCGCAAGAATTCGTAGCGTTCCCGATC
>JAJZCS010000132.1 GCA_021829055.1 Pseudomonadota bacterium | reverse complement strand
AAGACAGAAGTGGCGCTCCGCGCCGCCTTTGTCGCTGCAATGGCGGGGACGCAGGTTGCCGTCGTGGTGCCAACGACGCTGCTGGCGCGGCAGCACCATCGTCTCTTTGTTGAACGCTTTGCCGGACTGCCCATCAAGGTGGCGCAACTTTCGCGCCTCGTCGGCGCCAGGGAAACGGCGGCGGTCAAAGCGGGACTGAGCGACGGTGACGTCAATATCGTCGTCGGAACTCACGCGCTGTTATCAAAATCGATCCGATTCAGTTCCCTCGGACTGTTGATTGTCGACGAGGAGCAGCACTTCGGCGTCGCGCACAAGGAGCGGTTGAAGCAGATCAAGGCGGACGTTCATGTTTTAACACTCACAGCGACGCCGATCCCGCGTACATTGCAGTTGGCACTGACCGGCGTACGGGACCTGTCCCTTATCACGACCCCACCTGTCGACCGCCTTGCCGTGAGAACGTTCATCATGCCGTGGGACCTGTTGGTCATTCGCGAGGCAATTGCGCGCGAGCGGTTCAGGGGAGGGCAGTTGTTCTGCGTGGTGCCCCATGTCGAGGATATTCCGCGGATGCGCGAGCGCCTCGCCGAGGTTGCCCCGGATCTACGTTGTGCGGTCGCGCACGGACGGCTGCCGGCGTCCGAGATCGAGCGCGTGATGACCGAGTTCAGTGAGGGACGGCATGACATCCTGCTGGCAACGAATATCGTCGAGTCCGGACTCGATATGCCAGGGGTCAACACAATCATCATCTGGCGCGCCGATTTGTTCGGATTGGCCGGGCTGTACCAGCTTCGCGGTCGCGTCGGCCGCGGCAAGCAGCGTGGCTATGCCTACCTGACCTGGCCGGCGACCCATAAGCTTGTAGCCTCCGCGCAGAAGCGGCTGGAAGTCATGCAGACGCTGGATACCCTCGGCGCTGGCTTTACGCTGGCTTCTCATGATCTCGATCTCCGCGGCGCAGGTAATCTTCTCGGCGATGAGCAGTCGGGCCACATCCGGGAAGTCGGAATCGAACTGTATCAGCAGATGCTGGAGGACGCGGTTGGTGAGTTGCGGGCGGCTGGCGGCAAGCGGGACGAAGAAAGCCGAGACTGGACGCCTACGATCAGCCTTGGGCTGCCGGTGTTGATCCCGGACCAATATGTAACGGAGTTGCCGGTACGGCTTGGCCTTTATCGCCGCATCGGCGCGCTGCGGACCGATGCCGAGAGCGAGGCTCTCGCGGCCGAACTGGTGGACCGATTCGGCCCCTTGCCGCCGGAAGTGGAAAATCTACTGACGACCGTCGCCCTGAAACGCGCCTGTCGAACCGCCGGAATAGAGAAACTGGAAGCCGGGCCAAAAGGAATGGTGATCGGGTTTCGCGGCAATCAGTTTGCCAACCCCGCCGGACTTATTGCCTGGATCGGCACACGTGGCGGCCCGTTTCGGTTGCGCCCGGATCACAAGCTTGTTCTGGTACGCGATATGGATGTCCCCGGGCGGCTCGCCGCCGCGCGGGAGATGGTGGAGAATCTTCTGCGCATCGCCAGCCAGCCGAAGGCCGCGTGAGGACAGCGGGTCGGAGGGCATCGCTGGCTCTCACGATTCTGGCAACTGTCTTCGGCATTATTACGACCCGCGTTGATGCGGCAAACGTCCCGATCCGGATTGCCGCGATAGGCAGTTTTGACAGTTTCAACCCGTTTATTGTGCGTGGGGTCACGCCCGCAGGGATCAATCGGCTCTGGCTTCCGCTCATGCGACCATCCGCTTACCACGCGAACGTGTTGCGCCCCGCGATCGCCACCAACATGGTGTTGTCGAAGGATCGGCGGAGGCTAACGTTTGATCTGAATCCCCGGGCTGCTTTTTCCAACGGAAACCCGGTTACGGCGGCAGATGTCATCTGGACTTTCCAGACCCTCATTGCGCAAGGAGACCCGTTCTTTCGTTCGTATTACCGAATGATCTTATCCACAACCGCCGCAGGACAGCACTGTGTTGTTTTTCATCTCGCGGCCAATGCACCGGCGAGCGCGGCGGCTAACATTGCCACCGAGCCAATTCTGCCAAGGGCATTCTGGATCGGAAGGAAGTTTGATACGTTGTTGAGAACGCCACCACCGGCCTCCGGGCCATATCGGGTTTCGGCATTTCAGATGGGCACGAGAATTACCTACGTGCATGCTTCACACTGGTGGGGTGATGCCCTTCCGGGGCAATCGGAGCGCGACACGATCCGGCGCCTGACCTATGTCTATTTCGGAAATCGTGCGGTGGCGCTTCAGGCATTTCGTGCGGGCGCAATTGATCTTTGGCGTATTGATCAGCCGCGTGAGGCTCGCGCGGTTGCAGGTTTGCAGGGTGTTCAGGTTGCATCGTTTCCGATTTCTCTTCCCGCGGGAATGCACGGCTTTGCGTTCAATCTGCGCAAGAAGGCACTGCAGCAACGCACCCTTCGCCATGGCCTCGCGCTGATGTTCGATTTTTCATGGATGAACCGCGTACTGTTTGGCGGTGCTTACAAAAGAAACCGGAGCTTTTTTGCCAACTCCGCGCTTGCGGCTCGCACGGGGGTTCCCCGCCTGCCCACGAAAGGTGCCTATGGCATAAACAACGCGACACGCATCCAGGCAGTAAAATTGATTGAAAGAGCCCACTATCAACTGGACCATGGCGTCATGGTCGATGCCAGGGGGGACCCGCTTCGGTTGGTGGTTCCAATCGATCAACCGGACCTCGAGGCGCCGCTGATCGCCTATCGCGCCGCGCTCGCCAGCATTGGCGTCCGCCTTAGGGTCGTCATGCTTGATCCGGCTGCCTATCAGGCGCGGTTGGACGGGTGGGACTACGATCTTGCCTATGACGTCATACCGCAGCCGGAACAACCAGGTGCCGCCGAGGCAGACTATTTCGGGTGTTCCGCTGCAAAACGTCCTGGAAGCAACAATTTGTCCGGACTATGCAGCCCGAAGATCGACAGCCTTATAGCCGTCTTGTCAGGCGCATCCAGCCGTCGTTCACGGGTCAAGGCTGCCCGCGCCCTTGATCGGTCGCTGCGGGGACTTTGGATTATGATTCCCGGTTGGTACCGCAGCACGGTGAAGATCGCGTATCGCTCGGTCTTGATTCCCCCCAAACGCGCACCGCGCGACGGATTCGATCTTGTGCTGTGGCGTGTACGATGAAATTTCGTTACTTCGGTGTTCGCGTTGTTTTGATCTTTCCCACATTGGTAGCCGTTTTGATGCTCAATGCGCTGATTCTGCATTTTACTCCGGGTTCTGCAGCCAGTGCGGAGATTGCCAAGGCGCAAGCAGTTGCGGCAGCGCACGGGGAGAGCCTTACCCCACGGGACATTCTTGCCATCCGCCATGCGGACGCCGATGACAGCGGATCGGTTGTCGGTTTCCTGCATCTGTTAGTTCGGTATTCAGCATTTGATCTCGGCCGATCTTTGGTTAGCGGGCGGTCGGTTGTTGGCTTGATTGCGCAGAAGCTGCCGTTTTCGATCGCGCTCGGCCTGACCTCCACGTTTTTAATCTATGTTATTTCAGTGCCGCTCGGCATCCTGCAGGCGTTGAAGGCAGGTTCACTCTTTGACCGAGCGGCCACGGTCGTGCTGCTCGCCGCCGCGTCCTTACCCAGCTTTTTGCTGGCGTTGCTCATGATTGCCTGTTTTGGTGCCGGCGGTGCGGTGCCGCTGTTCCCCTTGCGTGGGCTCGTTTCGGCTGGGTTCGGGCAACTTTCCGCCGTTGGCCGGATTTCGGATGTTGCCTGGCATCTGGTACTACCGGTTCTGGCGATGAGTGCTGGAGGCTTCGCAAGTTTAAGCTTGCTCGTGCGACATTCGATAGCTGAAGAACTTGGCAAGCTTTACGTCACGGCGTTGCGCGCACGGGGCATGACGGAGCGTCGGATCGCATTGCGCTACCTTGCCCGTCGGGCGGCGCTCCTGCTGATGGCCTATCTGCCGCAGACATTCGTGGCCGTGTTGTTCACTGCGGCGCCACTCATTGAAATTATTTTTTCGATTCCGGGGCTGGGGCTGTTAGGTTACCGGGCCGCACTCGATCGCGACACGCCCGTTCTGCTTGGGACGATCTATCTGTACACGCTGACCGGTCTGCTGGCCCATGTCGTTGGTGATTTCTTTCTTCAAATGCTTGATCCCCGCATCGACTTCGCCAGGCTGGACAACTAGTTGACTGCTCCTTCCAACGCGGACAGTCCAAGGCGGACAGCCTTCTTCATGACTGTTGGTAGCGGAATATCGGCCGGTGCAGCGGTAAGATGGTCAGGAAGCGCTCCGATCGACGCTGCATTGACCGTTAGTCGCAACTCGAAATGCGTGAATGCGTGCACGATGGTTCCAGCTTGTTGCCAGTCGGCCGGAACTGGCGGCTCGTGGCTCGGTGTTGCCGGAGTCCATTCGCTGCCGGGCAACTCGAACATGCCGCCAAGCAACCCTGTTGGCGGGCGACGACGCAGCCCGATGCGGCCATGTGGGTCGAGGAGCAGATACGCGGTTCCGTAACGGACTTCGCGTGATCGCTTCGCAGCCTTCTTTGGTAACTGATCGGCGATGCCGAGCGCGAAAGCGCTGCATGACTGGTTCCAGGGGCAACCCGGGCACGATGGGTTGCGCGGTGTGCAGACCGTGGCACCGAGGTCGAACAGCGCCTGGGCAAAATCGCCAGGATGGCGGACTGCAGCAGGTTGCGCGCCGAGTTGGCTCGCGGCTGCCGTAATTGCAGGTCTGGCGGTGGGAAGCCGGGTTTCGATGGCATATATGCGTGCGACCACCCGTTCGACATTGCCATCGACCGGGACAACGGGTATTCCAAAAGCGATGGCAGCGATTGCGGCTGCAGTGTACGGGCCCACGCCAGGCAATTCCATCAGTTCACTTGGGGATTGGGGGAAGCGGCCACGCCTTGCGATGAGCCGTGCGGTGGCGACCAGATTACGGGCACGTCTATAGTAGCCCAACCCGGCCCAAAGACCCAGGATGTCGCTGTCACAGGCTGCGGCCAGGTCGGTGACGCGGGGGTAAGCCTCGATGAAGCGGACAAAGTAGGGTATAACCGTGCCAACCGTGGTCTGCTGTAGCATGATCTCGCTGAGCCAGACATGGTAAGGATCAGGCTGGGCCCCTGGGGACGCGCGCCATGGCATGGTGCGCCGGTGTCGGCGGTACCAACGGAGCAGGGCGATCGCGGATGGCGGATTCGACACCACGTAGAAACCTAGGAAGCAAGGTCAGCGCGGAGCAGCCGGCTCGGCAAAACCGCCCGCGCGAGATAGCGGCCCTCGTTGCACCGCTGCTTCGACCGGTCTTGCGCCGCAAAGGGCCTGCACTTGCCTGCCTGATCGAGGATTGGGACGCACTGGTGGGTCCCGATGTCGCCGCGGTGAGCTTTCCGGTTCAGCTTGTTGGAGGCACGCTTCGGCTCGCCTGTAATGGTCCCACCGCGCTTGAATTGCAGCACCGTGCTCCTGGCCTCATTGCACGACTGAATCTTGCTCTTGGCGGTACGCCGATCGAGCGACTTCGGTTTGTTGCGGGCTTCCCGACCGTAACTGACAAAGGCAGGCCAACGGCCCAGCAGGTCCGGAACGACGCCGAGGAGTCGCCGCCAGACCGGAAGACCGCCGAACAGGGACTCGCGGCGGCCTTGGACCGGCTTCGTCACGCGCTGGAACACCGATAGCGGGTCACTTATGCGCTTCCGACCAGTTGCGACCGATCCCGACGTCCACTTCCAGCGGCACGGAGATATCAGCGGCATCGCGCATGACTGTCCTTACCACGGAGGCCGTCTTTTCAGCTTCGTCGGCCGGCGCTTCCAGAAGCAATTCGTCATGAACCTGAAGCAGCAAGCGGGATTGTAGCCCGGCCTTCGCCAAAGCAGCGGGCAGCCGGATCATGGCGCGTTTGATAATATCGGCGGCTCCCCCCCTGCAGCGGGGCATTCATCGCTTGGCGTTCGGCATAGTTGCGCCGGGCGGCGTTTGTATCGGTGATGCCCGGGACGAAGCAGCGGCGACCGAAGGGTGTCGTGACATAGCCTTTTGCACGCGCGAACTCCCGCGTCTCGTTCATATAGCGTCGGATTTCAGGGTAGCGGGCAAAATAGGCATCAATAAAATCCCGCGCCTGACCTGTTTCAATGCCAAGCTGCCGAGGGCGAG
>JAJZCS010000131.1 GCA_021829055.1 Pseudomonadota bacterium | reverse complement strand
TCGCTCGCGACACAACATGTACGCGATTCCGGATCGGCGTACCGAGCGGCCTCCTCATGCGCCCGTCATCCAACGGCGCCTCGCGGCTCCCGAGAGCAGAACACGTACGCTCGTGTACAATCCGTTAGGATGTGCTGAGCCAGAATCGGCGACCGCAATGTCTCGATCTCGCGACAACGTGGGATCGGCGCAGCGCATCCCGACCCGCGGACGGACTTTCAGTTGCGACGGTCCTCGGGCCAGACGAATTCCGCGCGCTGCACTCAGGCTCAGCCTTGAGCCCGCACCATGGTGCGGCGCGCGTCCGACAGAGTGGAGTCGAAGGAGAATCACGCCATGTCCAGTTCACCTATTTCCCGCCGCATCTCGCGCCACGCCGCCACGACAGTGCTGCTCGCCGCGACACTCACGGTCCTGCCGCAAGCCCATGCGGCGACCAATTTGTTCAACATGTATGTCGGTGCGGCCTACGCGCGCTCGAACCTGCGCGCTCGGGACAGCAGTCCGCTCCCCTTCGGCAGCGGCCCGCTCAGCAGCTTCGATCGATCCGATTCGGGCTACCAGTTCAGTCTCGGGGTCCGCGGCCTGGAGATGCTCGGCGCCGAGGTCGATTACTTCGATCTCGGCAGCGGCGGCGTCTCGAACTTGGCCACGGTGGGCGGAACAGCGGGCGTCGTCTCCAGCGCGAATGTAGGGCAGAAGGGCGAGGCGGCGTTCGCGATGCTTTACCTGCCGGTACCGATTGTCGACATCTATTTGAAGGCCGGCGTCGACCGAATCAACTCTAACTTGAACGCAAGCTACCTCCCGCGGGGCATTTTTTGCGGAGTACTCGGCTGCCAGAATCAATCCCTAGCGACCAGCAGGACGACCACGGGACTGGCGCTCGGCGCCGGCGCACAATGGCAGTTTGGGAATTGGGGCCTGCGCGCCGAGTACGAACGGTTCACGGCCTACGGAGGGCACCCTGACCTCGTGTCGGTCGGCGTCATTTGGACGTTCCTCTGACCCGGGGGCTTCCCGCCAACGCGAGCCTCACAATACGATGCCGCCCCGAATTCACGACCACTGAACGGCACGGCACGGCTGGTTCAGATGACAATGCCGACTCGCTCCTGCGCGCAGCCCAGCGGTATCGCCGCGCCCGACTCGCCGAGGAGCAGGTACAATCACAACGCGAGAAGCGCAAAGTTGCCCTAACGCTGGCTCGTAACCCATTTCCTGGATTTCACCCTCCTGGCTCCGGAGGGACGCTCACCTGAACCGGGAGCTCATGTGCATTGCGCTTTGAGCTTCTTCGGCCGCCCCAGGAGTTCCGCGTCACCATTTACGCATACCGACCCGCGGCCCAATACATCGTCAAGCACCTGTAGGTGCAGCGGCTCGAAAATCCCGGCGAACCGATTGCCTCCTCCGGGCTGTCTCCGGCCCACACCCATGCACCCATGGTCCTACCCAGATAGGACTCGTTTTCAATGTTACTCGACCGGGCTTGCGGGCATGTTCTCGCATCACCCCGCAAGGACATCCTCATCTGATCACGAACTGCACCTACGTACGAACTGCTTTGTTAAGCACGATATCGCAGCGCCGCAGACGTGGCGCATTCTCCATGCGCCACGTCTGACTACGTCACAGCCTAGAATCTCGCACGCGCACTCAATTCGAACATGCGCCCCAAGCTCGCCGGGCCGTAGGTCCACGGTTGCGGCGGCGCCTTATTGAAAACGTTGTACACGTGCACCCCGACCTGATAATGCCTACTGAAGTTGTACAGCAAATCAATATTGTGAATTGTACTTGACGGGATCGTGAGCGGGAGCTGATTGGACGCGGTGTAGGTCAAATTGAAGTACTCACGAGAAGTGTAGTTGGTCTGCCAATACGCCCGGAACGGTCCGCGGTGATATCCAAGAGTTCCTTGAAATGACCACCGCGGAAGACCAATCGTGTCCGCGCTTTCAATGACATCAAATCCCTTTCCGGATACGGAACTGTTGTTTTCACGCATATCAGCCGCATTGACCGTCAGTGAAATCCGGCCCGGGTCCGCAAAGCGATCCAATAGCGGCAGACTCCTCAGCGAATGGTAGTAATTCAACTTATATTGAATGAGCCGCAAGTGGTTGAATCCAGCGTTTATGAATGTTTCGTTTGCGCTGACCACCTGTCCCGTACCCGCCTGCCGTGTGAAATCATTACACGTTGCAGTCCCGTAGGTCGGTGCGTCGTAGCACTGTTCCATCAGTACGCCAACGCTCGCGTATTCAATCGCTTGACTGACCAGAATCTGAATGTAATCCGCGCTCACTGTGAGGCCCGGGACCCATCGCGGCGTCAAAACCACCCCGACGTTCATCGAATGAGCCGTCTCGTTATTCAAATTTGGATTTCCACCCGCAGTGACCGGAATAGTGAAATTCTCCACATTTGAACTCGTAAAGGTCGCCAGATTTGCGCCAATAGCCGCAAATGCCTTCGCGCAATTGGCTTGTCTGGCCGCTGGATTCGGACCCGAGTTAATGTTGGCCACAGTGCAAGGATCCGTGCCGGTATCAAATGCGCTGGTTGTCGGTGAGAACGCCTCTTGCAACGAGGGCTCACGGTAAGTGCGAGCCCGGCCAAATCGGAATGCAATGTCACGAGTTGGCGCAAAAACTACGCCAAAATTCCATGCACTGTTGTATCCAGCCAGACTGCTGTCTACTCGCCGAAAGGCCGCATCGAAGCTCAGCGTATGAGCGAATTTCCAATGATATCGTCGACCGAGCAACGGGATACGCATCTCGGTGTAGATCTCGTGCGTAGCGAAATGCCCGTGCGTTGAAGTGATCGGCACCGAATAACCAATGCCCTCAAGTGAAGCAAGGGATGGATTGAAGCTGGCATACTCGTATCGCGACTCAGCACCAGCCGAAAGCCGAACTTTGCCTGCAGGCAGAGACAAAATAGGTGCCTGAATATTCGCTTGGGCATCGTCCTGCCAGTTGACAGCGGCGTTGCCAAAGTTAGCCGTGACGTACCGGATAGCGGCGGCGCTGTTATTGCCAACTCCAAATGGGTCGAACGGAACGCAGTTCGCAATATATGGATTTGTCGAATTTGGATTCTGCTGCGTAACACTACATTCTGGCTGTCCATTCTGGCCCATTACTGAATTGAGCGCATACCCTAGAACGTTCGGTACGTTGTACTGAGAGTTGCCATACACAAAATTATAATTCGAATAGCTGGAGTACGCTTCCCCGTGCGAATACGACACGTTCCAGTCAAAGCGCCGATTGAGCAGGTGAAAATCTCCGTTCAGCTCTGAATTAATGTTGAAAGTGCGAACGAAGGCGTTGATCGGCGACGGAGTGGCATCCACATTGCTGCGATTTAGGTAAAATTGCGTGATGCCATCCGCCGCGAGCACGGATTGCGCCTGGCTGTTCAAGAATGGATTTGTCGCATTGATCAACCAAGCCGTACCAGGCGCCGGTTGATCAACTGCGTTTGACGTTCCGAATCCCGTGTAGGAATAATTTGGCTGATTGTAAGCCTGACGGGCGCCGACATAATTCAAAGACACGGAGGTTCTGAAATGCAAAGATCGGCTGAAATTATAACTCGCGATCCCATAGAACAGCGCTCGCTTCAGTGGCGCCTGAAGAGATGAGAGCGGCGCTAAATTGAGAGAGTCGCCACCACTGGACTGAGAATCATACAGCGGATTTCCGTTCAACCCGTTGTAGGCTGACGGTCCGTAGACCGTACCCGGATTAAATGGAACCAAGTTTCCGTTATTGGCGAACATCGCCGGGGTATTGGTTCCCGGCAAATAGATCAAACCAAATGTGTTTGGGTTAACTGGCAACCCGCCGTTGGTGACTCCGTAAAAGCGCGCATTGTCGGCAACGATCTGCGCCGGTCCGGTTGCGGATGGATTGGGCGCAAATTGCTGCTGAATCGCCCCCCAAGGGCGCTGCGCGTAACTGACGGCAGTGGTCTGGTCATATTCCGCGTCGAACGCAAGATTGAGGCGGTGATTTAGGAAATCTCTACCGAATGCCGCTTCTACGTCATATTCACCAGCGTCCCATGCGGCCGAGTTCGTCACGCTCCCCTGAAATTCTTCGCCAACGTAATGTTGGATCATTTGGATGTTCACGACGCCTGCGACGGCATCTGCGCCATAAACCGCAGCCCCGCTTGCCGGAACAATCTGTACTCGCTTAAGGAAGAATGACGGGAAATTGTTCAAGTCGACCTGCGTGCCGCCCGAATTCGCAAAAATGTTCGCCGGGTTATCCGAGACATAGCGCAGCCCGTTGACCAGCCCTAGGGTCCGATTCGACCCCAGGCCGTAAAGATTTACATAATTAACGCCGACGCCAAAACTGTTTTGCGCGCCAGCGGGTGTCGTGCTGCCTTGCATTTCAGGCAATGAGTTCAATGCGTTGGCGACGTTAGTGTACCCGTGCTCGTCCATGTAGGCAGAGTTGACGACGGTATCTACCGGAAACGCCGTCAGATGCGCGTGACGTGTTTCGATGCGCGAGCCTGTAACAACGACTTCACTTAGTTGTGTAGGTGGAACCTGCGCCTGAGGAGCAATGGGACCGGTCGCGGCGCCTTTATGGCCCTTCTTGCGCTTGACAGTTCGAGTGGGCGCTATCTGCGACGATTGGGGCTGTGTAGCATGCCTCGGGCTTGCATATGCCTCGCTGACTCCGGCAGTAACGCACAGGAGAATGGCCGTAACTGCAGTCGCAACGTCATATCGATCTCGGGACAAATTTAAGTGACGGTTCGCCATGACTTCCCCATTTGGTTTCTATTTTTTCTGGAGTGTGAGCGCAGTTCCTGCGGTGAAATGCGCGCGCATCTCCATCCATTTTTCCTGGCGTTGTTGATATCACAGAACGTATTATCTGTAAAGATACAAAAGAATGGATGCATCGTAGTCGCCAGAATCGATCGTAACTATCTGTTTTAGCGTGTATTTATCTATCCATCTTCCTGGCGAAGACTCCTTCGTTGCGGAAATCAGACAGCTCTGAAGAAGGCGGAAATCGCAGCGACAAAAATACGTCCTGGACAATGTGCGCTATCGAGGGTCAGTCCCACCGCGCAGTTGTCCGTGCACTCTCTTGCACCTCATTTTCTGGACGCATGGGTGTTTCATTGAATTTGGCGGCGGTCCGATTCGCCGCCCGAACATACCGGCACGTGCCGCCCGGCAGCCATGCATCACATGCTGAGTACATCAAAGCAAGAACTCCGGCATCCCCGTTCGTCCGCCTTTGAACAGAGCGGCCGATGCTCTGGGCCGCGACGAGTGGCCGCATGCCGAGAGCGAACGATGAACGAGCAGAAGCAAGCGGAGTTCGTATTCCATCAATCGTGAACGCCGATTCCAGGGCATGGTGGACGGCTCTCAGGGAGTAGGCGCGGGACGACGCCCGCTGTGCTGAGGTGTCTGCGATGACTTGTGCCCGATGACGAATTTCGATTGTCCCTGTCAGCCCCTCGCAATACCCTCATGGCGCGCGCTGGCCGTTGAGATACGTCGCTTTGGCTCAGGAGTTTTCTGCTTGAGTCTTCGTCCCGTTCACCGTGCCGCCACGGCATCGTGACCATCTCTCCAGCGCCCTACGGATGATGTCCACGATCAGGGTCATTACTCTTTCCGCGTTCTGCTGGAATCAGCGTCCACGATGCTCTGGAATCTGGGCTCTTTCGAGTTTCGAGTGGGAAATGCGGCCTGAGGCGGCACGGCTTTCCCGGTAGTCTACGGCGTCGTAGCCAGGCGAGCGCAGCGGGCGCCTGTGGAACCACCGGGGAGGCCCGCGAGCCGTTCGCTGGAATCACAGTTGTGCTCCCAGCAGACGGATCGATCGCGATGGTGACAGAGACGATCTTCGAGACGGCCCTCGGCATCAGTAGCCCCTGGTTCATCGCCGGGATGAACTTTGACCTAAGCCGAGGACGCTCAATAGCCGGGTCGATTCCGAGGTCGGCAGCCGCTTTGCCGTGCCGGGGCAGGCAGGGATGCATCCGGTGCACGACACGGTCACCAAGACCTACCGGCACTTGAATTTCTTCCAGCACGAGTGCGAGCTCGAGGTGCGCCTTCCGCGGCTGAAGCGGCCCGACGGCAAGGTCATGCCGATCACCCCGCCCTGGAGTGGCAAGCTCTCCGG